>JBCBFV010000122.1:0-7239 GCA_038527425.1 Pseudomonadota bacterium | reverse complement strand
GCCGGGAAGGGGCGTCCCGAGACGCGCGTGATGCCGTCATTCACCCATTCGCGGCTGCAGAAATGGACACAGAAGCCCGGCTCCTTCTCCCTGCTGGCACCCAAGGCCCAGCGTTCCTCGTGACCCCCAACTTCTTCGTCCTAAAACGCTACAACGTCTCGGACCTCTACGCCCTCTTTATCGGCAACACCGGCGACCGGATCGCCTATGGCTCGGGCGATTTCCGCACCCCATGGCAGCCTGTAGACACGCTCCTGCGTAGCGAAGTTGCCCAGATCCAAGGCCGCCTCATCGAGAAAGGCTACGATACAGGTGGCGCCGACGGCCTGCCGGGCGCCAAAACGCGCCGCGCCATCGGTGAATGGCAGACCGCAGAAGGCCTAAAGCTCACCTGCTTCCCCTCCCGCGCCGTCTTTAACGCGCTCCAATAACCAAGGAAGGACACACATTGGCCAAAGGTTATCTCGTCGCGCGCATCAAGGTGCATGACAAAGACGCATTTGAAGAGTTCAAGTCTCTCTCAGGCGCGGCCATCAAAGCCCACGGCGGCAAAGTCCTCGTCCGAAATCCAATCAACGACCAACGTGAGGGCGACGGTGCTGGGCTCGCCATCGTCATCGAATTCGAAAGCCTCGCGGCCGCCACCGCCTTCTACGAGAGCGAGGCCTACACTGAAGCGCGCCTCGTGCGCGAAAAGATCTCCGCCACGGAGCTTTTCCTCGTCGAAGGCCTCTGAAGGAAAAACTGCCCTAACGTCCGACTTGCATCAATGCCCGCGCAGCGCCAAAGCTGACGCGAACGTAAAGGAGCTGCGCATGTCCGATATCCTCACCCTGGAAAACCAAGGCAAAGTCGCCGTGCTGACCATGACGAACGGCGCCAACAAACAGAACCTCGCCTTCGCGACTGCGATGAACGAAGCTCTCGATCAGGTCCGCGAAGACAAGGATATCAAGAGCCTCGTCATCACCTCAAACGACGAGAAGAATTGGTCGCAAGGCGTTGATCTGAACTGGCTTATGGCCTCCATCCACGGCGGCAAACAAGACGATGTGCGCGCGTTCATGTACGGCATGAACAAGGTGTTCGGCGGGCTCCTCACGTTGCCGGTTCCTGTGATCGGCGCACTCACCGGCCACGCCTTTGGCAACGGTGCGATGCTCGCCTGCTGCTGCGACTTCCGCGTCATGCGCAGCGACCGCGGTTACTTCTGCTTCCCGGAAGTCGACATCTCGATCCCCTTCCTGCCCTCCATGATCGCGTTTTGCCGCAAAGCCGTGCCCGAACATCGCTTCAACGAACTCAAACTCACAGGGCGCCGCGCGACAGCAGACGATCTCCTCAAGGATCACATCATCGAAGCCGCCTACCCGGACGCCGAAGCCACCCTCGCCGGGGCCATCGAATTCGCCGAAACCTTCCAAAAGGGTCGCAATATCTTCGGCGAACACAAACGCCGCATGCATGGCCACATCCTTGAGGTCATGGAAAACGAGGACCCAACCTATATCGAACCGCTGAACCTGACGGCGTAACCGGCCTATCGCGGGTCGGCGGGCGGGCGCCTTTGATGCCGGTCAGGCGTCAAACAGTCCCGGCCCAGCCGCCCACATCACGCGCATGCACCACATAGGTGTGGATCGTGAACATCACGCAGCCTGTCTTGGGCATCCGGACGAGGCACTGACGTTCACTGCGCAGGTACTCTGCAACCCCTTCAGGCTTTTCGCGCCGATCGTTCGCGGATCGCGGCTGAAAAAGCCCCGGCTCATGATACCAAAGCCTGTTCCACCGCCACAGCGGCCTGTCGGCGCGCAGCCCCTCAAAGACGCGTTCAATCTGACGGTCCATCCGCGGCCCGATTTCATCCACTGGCTCGTGAATGACGGCCATCGGGCGCCCGATCTTCTCTGAAAGCATCCACGACGCCGGAAAGCACAAGAGCGCCGCAACCATCACATGCCCCTCCTCCCGGGGCTCCAGGATCACGACGTCTTCTTGGATCGTCCCAGCCAGCCCCTCGAAATCGCTAGGTCCCGTCCGGCCGTGAACAGCGTCTAGATGGGCTGAAATCATGCGCACAGCTTCAGCTTGCGCAGCTTCTGATCCCGGCGCACACGCCAGCACCTGAGCGCGCTTCTCAGCCACCAACGCGCGCCGCAGTGCGAGCTGCCCCTCCTCTGCCTCATCAAAAATCAGCCAATCAGAGGGATCTAGCACCTGCAAGGACGGCAGCGCCCGCCGCGTCATCGCCGGGTATGGCGCCTCTCGTTGAAGAACAGAATCCGACATAAAACTTCGCAATCCAATCAGAATGTCCCGCCTCCCCCCATATTTTTATGCCCAACAAGGGAGGACCGCTATGAACCAGCATTACCGAGATACCCGCAAGATCGACCCGCATAAAGCCGCGGTAGCCCTGAAGGGCGACAATACCCCCAACGACAATGACCGGATTGAGATCGGGCCCACCGAACTCGCCTATCAAGAGTGGGCCGACGCGGGGCTCGAGCTCCCCGATTTGCAGGCCATGCGCCGCTTCCGACACAAGCGCCTCGTCGATGCCATCAACGAGCGTGGCTATGGTGCGCTCCTCGTCTTTGATCCGCTCAACATCCGCTACGCCACCGACAGCACCAACATGCAGCTGTGGAACACGCACAACCCGTTCCGCGCGCTCATGGTCTGCGCAGATGGCTATATGGTGATCTGGGACTACAAAAATTCGCCGTTCCTCAGCACCTTCAACCCGCTTGTGAAGGAACAGCGCTCCGGCGCGGATTTCTTCTACTTTGACCGCGGTGACAAAATCCAACCGGCCACCGATGCCTTCTCCATGGAAGTGCGCGACCTCGTTCGCGAGCATGGCGGTGGCAACATGCGCCTCGGCGTCGACAAGATCATGATCCACGGCCTGCGCACCTTGGAAGCAAACGGCTTTGAGGTGATCCCCGGCGAAGAGCTCACCGAGAAAGCCCGCTCCATCAAAGGCCCAGACGAGATCAAAGCCATGCGCTGTGCCTCATTGGCCTGTGAAGAGGCCTGCTACGCCATGGAAGACTTCGCACGCGCCCACATGGGCGACGGCAAAACCTGCGAGGACGATATCTGGGCCGTCCTGCATGCCGAAAACATCAGGCGCGGCGGCGAATGGATCGAAACCCGCCTTCTGGCCACCGGTCCGAGGACAAACCCCTGGTTCCAGGAGTGCGGTCCCCGCGTCCCCAACCGCAATGAAATCCTCGCGTTCGACACCGATCTTGTCGGATCCTATGGGATTTGCGTCGATATCTCTCGCACTTGGTGGATCGGCGAAGAGAAGCCTCGCCCGGATATGATCGAGGCCATGAAATGCGGCGTCGAGCATATTCAGACCAATATGGAGATGATCAAACCGGGCCTGAACATCGAAGAATGGATCCAAAAGAGCCACCGGCTCCCCGAAAAGTACCAGGCGCGGAAATACGGTTGCCTCGCGCACGGGGTCGGTCTTTGCGATGAATGGCCCCTTGTGGCCTATCCCGACAAGATGGTGAAAGGCGCCTTCGATTACGAGCTCCAACCAGGCATGACGCTCTGCGTGGAGGCGCTTGTGGGCGAAGAAGGTGGTGACTTCTGCATCAAGCTCGAAGACCAAGTGCTTGTTACCGAGGACGGCTTTGAAAACCTCACGAAGTATCCGTTCGACCCTGAATTGACGGCCTAGAACACCCGTTTAAAGGGCAGAGAGCCTCTAAGAGCAAACGTGCGCGCCCTCACACATCCTGTGTCGGGGGCGCATTGTAACGCTGCACACTCTCCTGCGATGAAGTCGTAACACAGCTAGCGAGCGGCCTCTCAAGGGCCCATGTTGGCTGCAAGGAGACTTCTGCCATGCCTACTGAACGCTTCACCTTTCAAGGACATGATGGCGGCGAGCTCGCCGCGCGCCTGGATTTGCCGGACGGGCCCCTGCTGGGCACCGCCCTCTTTGCGCATTGCTTTACCTGCGGCAAGGACATCCCCGCGGCCCGTCGCATTGCCTCTCGCCTCGCAGCGGGCGGCATCGCAGTACTGCGCTTTGATTTCACAGGCCTCGGGCACTCCGCTGGCGAGTTTGGGAACACCACGTTCAGCTCGAACGTAGCAGATCTCCACGCAGCGCGGGGCGCGCTCATGGCGCGTGGAATGAAACCGTCTTTGCTTATCGGGCACTCGCTCGGCGGCGCAGCGGTCCTCAAGGCCGGCGCTGAGATGGAGGGCGTCAAAGCAATCGCAACCATTGGCGCACCTTTCGACCCCGGCCACGTCACCCACAACTTTGCGGGCGCACTGGAGGACATCAAAGCCAACGGGCGGGCCGAAGTGAACCTTGGCGGTCGCCCAATCACCATCGGTCAGGCATTTGTGGACGACGTCTCGGGCGAAAGCTTGGGCGCCGCGATCAAGTCAACAAGAGCCGCGCATCTTGTCCTGCATGCTCCCGGCGATGCCATCGTGGGCATCGAAAACGCCGAAGCGATTTTTAAGGCTGCGCGCCATCCCAAGAGCTTCGTGACCCTCGACACAGCCGACCACCTCGTGACCAACGGGGACGATGCCGAATACGCCGCCGAGGTCATCGCCGCCTGGGCGACCCGCTACCTTGAGCTCCCGAAGCTCGCCGCCCCGATTGGCGCGCCCGAAGGTGTGGTTCGCGTCGCCGAAGCTGACCCCATGGGCTTTTTGCAGGACGTCACGCACGGCCCCACGCATCACGTGCTCGCGGACGAACCGATCGCCTATGGTGGCACGAACCGCGGGATGAGCCCCTATGGCTTCCTCTCCGCAGGCCTCGGGGCCTGCACCTCGATGACGATCCGCATGTATGCCCGGCGCAAAGGTTGGTCTCTGGAGCATGTCTATGTGGACGTCACCCACGACAAGGTGCACGGCCAAGACCTCGAGCCTTCTGCAGCAGGCAAAGTCGATCAATTCATGCGCCACATCTACCTGGCCGGTGACCTCGACGACGATCAACGCCAAAGGCTCCTTGAGATCGCAGACAAATGCCCGGTGCACCGTTCGCTCGAGGCGTCCTCGATCGTGAAAACGAAGCTCATGGAGGGGCAAGCGGCACGCGTCGCTTAAGCCCCTCGTAGAGCCTGAAAAAGGGCGGTAAGGAGCGGGCATGAATTTTGCCCTGGCTTGCTTTGCTGTCCTTTTTGCTGCCTCTCACGGGGGGGCCGTCCATCCCGCTCTAGACAGCTTAGCCGTCTTCCAGGTGCCGCTGGGTCTAATGTTGCTTGCCTGCTGTGTCTGGCGGCTGCGTTGGTGGAAGGGCGCGATGGCGCTGGCGACTTTGGCAAGCCTCGCGTCCAGCCAGTTCCTTTGGGATCTCGGCAACGACAAGAGCGGCGACATCACGCTTTACCAGAAGAACCTCGGTGCGTGGAACGTCATGCACCAAGACATCCTCGACGACATCGCCAAATACGATCCTGACGTGCTCACATTTCAAGAGGTCTCGTGGCTCAACCAGCCGATCCTCGACGCGCTGAAAGAGAGCCACCCCTACCAACACAAGTGCAACTTCGGTGACACCTACTCCATGGCCATCGTCTCGCGCTTGCCGCCAACGGATGTCCCGCCGATTTGTTCGCAGTTTCGAGGACTTGCAGCGCAGGAATTTGTGACACCTTCGGGGACCGGTTGGATCGTGTCCATCCACCTCCTCTGGCCCTGGCCGTTCGAACAGCCAGATCAGATCAAGATGGTGCTCGATTCCCTCAGCACGCTCGATGGGCCGGTAATCGCCGCCGGTGACTTCAATCAGGTCCCCTGGAGCCATGCCGTGCAGCGGGTCAGCGACATGACAGGCGCACCAAACCAGGGGCCTTCTGCGCAGACGTTTCAGTTTAAGCACGACATCTTCAAATACGTGGCCCAGCTGCCGATCGACCATGTGCTTGCGCCGCGGGGCTCTGTCACCCGCCACGAGTATCACGATTCAGACCACCGGGCGCTCGTCGCGCGCGTAGGCTTCTAACGAAAAAGGGCGCCGCAATGGGCGCCCTTTTGTCTTTTCTTTTCCAGCGGCGCTTAGCTGCGCGCGTCACCGATCAGCTTCCACAGACCAGGCACGAGCACGGCAGCCAGTGCCAGCTTGATCGCGTCACCCACGAGGAACGGCGTAAGGCCCCACTCGAGGATCGGCTTGTCCCAGCCGTAGAGCTGGCCCAGCCACAGAAGGCCCGGGATGTAGATGAGCGCGTTACCAATGAGCATCGCGACAGCCATCATGAGGATCGAACGATCCCAGCCCTGACGCGCAGCCCAGCCAAGCGCCAGCGTCGCAAGCACATAGCCCACGAGGTAGCCGCCTGTGCCGCCCATCATGTATTCCAGGCCAGACTTCGCGTTCTCAGCGTTTGGGAAAAGATCGATGCCCATCGCCACTAGGGCGGCCTCAATACCAAAAAGCGTCCCACCTGAGCTCGCGAAAACATCAAAACCCAGCGCACCGATGATCATGTAGCCCAAGATAGTCGTAAGCCCGAGGCGGGGCCCATAAGCGGCACCGATGGTCAAAATGGCGAACGTGCCCATGGTGATCGGCACCGGCCACATCGGAACCTTGATGTTGGAAACAAAAGCTAACGCCAAAATGCCCGCGATGACCAAAACAGCCTGTTTGATCAGCTTGGCTGTGCCCTCGCTCGGCCCTACGGCCTCCGTCAGCACTTCATCATAAGTGGTGGCCATGTTTTGCCCTCCGTAATTCCCTCAGGCGGCACCTACCCTCAGGCGCAGGGAGTCTGCAAGCCTCATCGCGTTACATCTTCAGCGACGTCATGGGCGAGAACGGCGCATAAAGGCTGCTCATCTGGTAGGATTTCCGCGGGCCGCTCACCTCCCACGTGCTGCGCCACTTGGGCCAGTCGCTGAAATCATAGCGCACGTCATAGGTATCAGGGTCGCAATAGTGACGCGCCGAGGGGGCATCGAAATGCAGCTCATGGAAGGGCTTCCCATCCTCGAAATGAATGTCAAACCCTCCCTCCATGGGCTTCCACCAATACCGGCGCCCGGCTGTAAAGTCGCGCCCGCGCACCTCGAGGTTGCCCCACTCAAGGTAGGTCCAGCGCCGCGTGATCCGCGCGATCAAGACTGAGTTCTCAACGGGCGGTGGTTTTTTTCCGCCGACAACCGCGTCTGCGCTGGGCCAGATGATTGCCGAGCACGTGGGCGGCGAGCAGGACGAACGGCGGATATTTAAGC
>JBCBFV010000121.1:0-7266 GCA_038527425.1 Pseudomonadota bacterium | reverse complement strand
CGATCCTCGCCGAAGGGCGCGCCGATGTCTCCATAGCTGCCGAGCCGTCCCCACCCCAGACCAGCGCTCGCGCGGAGCTTGCCTTGGTTGGGCAAGGCGAAGGTCTTGGAAGCGACGATATATTCCCCAGCTTCAATACCGGTTCCGACGAAGTCCCGCAGACCCACCGCCAAGGCGGGCTGCCAGCCGTCAAGATCCTCGCTGAGCACCTGATAGTGCAGATCAAAGGCGCGGTCGTAGTAGTCGACGAAACCATCAAGGTTGATGTCCGCGAACCGATTGTAGCGGAACGCACCGGTCAGTTTGGGCGTGATCTGGAAGGTCAACGTGGCGCGCGAAATACCAGCGAATGTCGAAACGGTGGCCTGCAGCTCACCATCGGGCAGCGCATGGGCCGCCGGCATATCGATGAGACCGGGCATCCCGTAAAAGTTCGTGGCCGCCCGCAGCGACGGGGGCGCCTCAGAGGCCACCACATCGTCGGTCGACGGCAGCACGAACGCGTTTTGTGGGGGACGTGTCTCTTTCTCAGGCAACCCGAGAACGTTGCGGATCAACGCCTCTTGAGGGATCGCCGGGCTCGACATCGCAATGATCCCGGCACTGACTGCCCCGGTGAGCAAGCGGCGTTTCGCGGCTGTCATTCGGTACGATCCTCCTCAGTGCCTGAGGACGTGACTAACCGTGATGATGGCAGCGTCGCAAGATGCGGGACCAAGATTGCCTTCCGTCGCAACATTTTGGCGACAATCAGCTCAGGTTGCGATCTTGGTTGGGCGTATATTCCTGAACGGCCGCCTCGATGGCCACGCGCGCCGCATCAATATCGTGGGCAGCAAGGGCCTCGCGCAGCGCGCGCAGGGTGCGGGCCACCTCAATCTCTGAGAGGCGCTCTTCCCGGGCCGAAAAAATCTTGGCGTGGGCGGTATGGCGATGGTCCGAGCTTATGGTGAGCTCTTCGTGCATCTTCTCACCCGGACGCAGGCCGGTGATCTCGATGTCGATGTCGCCGTCAGGGTTGCTCTCATCCCGCACAGTATAGCCCGAGGCCTCAATCGTTTGCTTGGCCAGATCAAGGATCGGTACAGGCTTGCCCATATCAAGCACATAGACCTCGCCACCCTCGGCCATGGCGCCCGCTCGAAGGACAAGCTTTGTGGCCTCCTGCACCGTCATGAAGTAGCGGGTCACGTTGCGATGGGTCACCGTCAAGGGGCCACCGCGCCGGATCTGATCCTGGAAGAGCGGGATGACCGAGCCCGACGAGCCCAGCACATTGCCAAAGCGCACCATGGAATAGCGTGGGCCACCGCCCGCAGGCACGCGGCTTGCGAGGTCTTGCACGATCAGTTCCGCAAAGCGCTTGGACGCACCCATCACGTTGGTGGGGCGCACGGCCTTATCGGTTGAGATCAGGATGAAACGTTCGATCCCGGCATCAAAGCTCTCGCGCGCAAGAGCCTGCGTGCCAAGGATGTTATTGGCCAAACCGGCGAGCTGGTTGATCTCGACCAGGGGCACGTGCTTGTAGGCCGCCGCGTGGAGCACGACGTCCACTTCGTAGTCAGCAAGACACTTCCGCACGAGGCGCGCGTCGGTGACCGATCCCAGCACGGGCACGATCTCGACATCGAGACCTTCGGCCAGCTGCCGGATTTCCATGTCGATCGTGTAGAGCGCGAATTCGGACAGCTCGATGAGAACCAGCCGCTTGGGCGTGCACTCCAGCACCTGCCGGACGAGTTCCGAACCGATCGAGCCACCCGCGCCAGAGATCAGAACCGACTTGCCGCGATAGCAATCTCCGGCGTCGCCAAGCGGCGTAGCTTCTTCAGCACGGCCCAGGAAATCGCGGTCAGGCAGGGAGACGAATTTGTCGATCAGCGGTTCGGCACCGATGAGCTGCGAGAAAGACGGCAGCACCTGCACTTCAAGGCCAAGGCCCTGCATGCGGCGCGCAATCTGCATCTGTTTGGGCGGCGAAAGCGAGGGCACCGCCACAAGCACACGATCGATGCCACGCTCTTCCACGATGCGCTGCGTCTGGGGCGGGGCAAAAACCGGCAGGCCGCCGATGATCAGACCCTGCAATGACGGGTTATCGTCAACGAAAGCTACGGGATCGATGGAATGATGGGCGCGCAGCGCCGTGGCGAGTTCCGTTCCAGTCGTACCAGCACCATAGATCAGCACACGGCGCGCTGGCTGAGAGCGGCGATACAACTCAACAAGGAACGCCCGCATCATAAAGCGGATCACCGTCCCGAAGGCGAAGTAGCTGAGACCAAAGAGAAGATAGGTCGACGGTGGCAGCGTCAGCCCGAAGATGAGGCCGATGGGCACGAGGAATAGAGCAACGGCTGCGGAATAGGTCGCATAGCGAAGAACCGCCCGCCCCTCGAAGTCCTTTAGCCTGACCTGAGGGATTTCGAGCCAAATGGACGCTCCGATGGCTGCGAAAATCATGTAGGGAAGCGCTGGCACAAGGCCCAGCGTGAGCTGCCCGACCGAGGCTGGCAGGGCCTGAACCGCGAAGCAGAAAACGAGCGTCAGCGGGATCAGCAGGGTATCGACCGCAATGATCACGATGCGCTTATGCGTGCGCGAGAGCGACTTAATTAATCTCAGCATCAATCCCTGACGGTCATGGGCCGATTCACTGACCCTTACGGGACCTTGCGGCCCCCAACCCAAACCATTGTTATGTCAGGCATCCGTACCTAGACAAGCTCTCACCGGGCAGAAACGCCTCAGCGGGCGGAAATTGGCGAAAATCTACTCATTTGCGACTACTTCATGCGCAGGTTGAGCACTTCATGTCGGGATTTGTGCTGACTCTAGCCATTTTGCCTCGGCCACAAGTCGCCTTGGGTCGACCGACTGATTCAACCTTGAGAGGTGCCCCCGAAGGCGGGTGACGTCCAGTTTAACCTCCGCAATCGCATCGTCAGACGCGCGCAGTGGCGAATAGGGGAGCTCTGCTGCGTCTAGGAGTTCTCCCATGCTGACGACGCCTGGTTCGGCCACATTCAGCACCTTAGGCAACATATCAGCCTTCGCGCAAAGCGCCGCGAGCGAAAGTGCGAGCGTGCCCGGTCCGATGTAGGAACGGCGCGGCGTTGTCCCGTCGGCGAAGGTGTCGAGTTCGAAGCCAGGTTTCCATCCACCGAGAATGGCGTCGAGCCCCGCGATATTCCCAACGCGCAACGCGATGCTTCCGGGCGCTGCACTTTCCATATCCCGTTTTGCGGCACCGTATGATGATTGGTCTTCCGGCAGAGGCGTATCCTCCCGCAAAGCCATGCCCTCCGCTCCCGCGTGCCCATAGACCGCCGCTGACGAGGCAAGAAGCAAAGGCCGCGTGCCCGAAATCTCAGACAGCACCGTGCCGAGTCGGACGTGATCGGCCAAATCAGCGGGGCTTTTCAACGCCCCGCCTGGCGCATCGCCCGCGACGCTCAAGATCACATCCGCGCCTTTGCAGATTTGAGCGAATTCCTCCGGATTTTTCAGGGGATCGCAGCGAACCGGGCCCTCAGATCGTGCAACCCACGTCACCGGCAGGGCTTTCGGCCAGAAAACACGCAGCGCGCGCCCGATACGTCCGCTCGCGCCCAAGACCACAACCGAGGGGAAATCGTCCCACTCAGCGCTTTCGCGCCAAAACTCAAGATGCTGTGGAATTGACCTCACACACACGTCCCCTATTGTGCCTCCCAAGGTATAGGCAGGTAGCACAGGCTGCGGCAATGGACGCGGTCTCGAGGACTGCGCCAATGGAGGGAACCCCATGGTAACACGAACTGCAGCCTCGCTTTGGGGAGCTTCGCGCCGCAGCATTCGTACAATGGTTCTTTTAATGGCGGGGCTTTCGCTCGCTGGATGCGCGATCCCACGGGGTGCCGCGCTCGTTTCTGAAGTAACCTCCGATCAGGAAGCCGCCAACTTTGCGCTTTATCCTGTGACCGAAGACTTCCTTCCCGTCGTCGCTGACTGGCCCGTGACGGGTGAGAAGCTTGGCAATTGGCCGAGCCATGGCCATGGATCGAACGAGCGGGTCATTCGCCCCGGCGACCGCGTGACCATCACGATATGGGACGCCTCCGAGAATTCGCTGCTCGCCACGCCGGGCGCGCCGGCAACCCCGCTGGGTGAAATGCAGGTCTCTGCAAGTGGCACGGTTTTCATTCCCTACGCCGGCAACATCCGGATCGCCGGGAACAGCCCGCAAGCGGCCCGCCAGATCCTCGAGCGCCGCGTGGGTGAGTTCGTCTCCTCCGCCCAGGTGCAGCTCGACATGGTCGAAGGCGAATCGAACACCGTGAGCCTCGTGGCAGGCGCCGCGAGCCCCGGACGCTATCCGATGCCTGACAACAGCTTCTCCGTGCTCGATCTGATCGCGACCGCTGGTGGCGTCTCCGGCGCACTAGCGAATCCGAAGGTTAAACTGCACCGCGGTCACGAATTCTTCGCGATCTCTGCATCGACCCTCTACGAAGACCCGGTGCGCGACATCGCTCTTCGCCCCGGCGATCAGGTCGTGGTCGAGGAAGACAGCCGCTATTTCGTGTCCCTCGGCGCTTCGGGTCGCGAGGAAGTCTACCAGTTCACGAAAGACTTCGTCTCTGCAGCCGATGCCATGGCCATCGTGGGCGGCGTGAACGACAACCGGGGCGATCCTGGCGGCATTCTGGTCCTGCGCGAGTATCCGGCGGATGCGATCGCCGCTGACGGCCCCGAAAAGGCGCGCGTCGTGTTCTCGATCGACCTGACGAGCGCAGACGGCCTCTTCTCAGCCCGCAAGTTCCGGATCAACAGCGAAGACCTGATCTATGTCAGCGAAGCGCCTGTCACGCAGACCGGCACGATCCTGTCGATCATCGGCTCGGGCTTCGGCATCATCAACGCGGTGTCCAACTAAAGGCACCGCGACCTGACCATTCAGATTTGGATGTGACCTGCTGATGCAGGCACGAGCGCGTTCATCTCGGCGATGTGGCGCGGCAGGCAAACCGTCTTAAAGTCGTAGGTCTTCACCACATGGGCCCGCGCCGCCTTGCGCATCCCCTCATAGGCATCCGGCCGCGCGAGCACGTCGACCACCTGTTCCGCCAAAGCCTCGGGCTTAAAGAAGTCAACGAGCATACCCGTCTCACCATGGGTGACGGCTTCGCGCACGGGCGCGACGTCTGAGGCCACGATTGGCGCCTCCATCGACATCGATTCAAGGAGCGACCAGCTCAACACGAAAGGCTTTGTCAGATAGATGTGGCAGCGGCTGATCTGCACCACCTGCTGAAAGCTGGAATAGGGCACCTGCCCTAGGAAATGGACGCGGTCCCAATCGATCTTGGTGCCTACTTCCTTCTCCAGCTCGGCCCGGAAACCGCCCTTGTCTTTGGCCTTGGGCCCGTAGGAGCTGTCATTGCCACCGATGATCAGCACACGGGCGTTCGGGCGTTCGGCCAGGATTTTGGGGAGCGCGCGCATGAAGACGTGGAAACCGCGCATCCGCTCCATATTGCGGGCGACGTAGGTGAATATCTCGTCGTCGCGCGTGATCTGCCCTGCCCGACCGAGGGACAGCGAAACATTCGGATCCGGGCGCAAGAGGTCCGTGCGTATCCCGTCATGGCAAACGTACATGTTGTCATGGAACGCCGGTGGGAAGCAGTCTGCCTGCCACTGCGTCGGCGCCGTCAGCCGGTCCACGCAATGCAGATTGGCGTAAGGCGTGGCGTTGCGTGCCTTCAGAAGGAATGGTGTGTGGGGCGACACCGGCTCCTCCGGGTCAAAGCCCACAGAGCCGCCTTGCATGTTGTAGAAGTACTCAAAGAACCCAAGCACCGGCACATCGGGCCATAGCTCTTTGAGAAAGAGCATCTCCCCCCACCCCGTGTGACCGATCACAAGATCAGGCTTAAAGCCCGTCTCCTTCTGGTGACGGGCCAAAGCCTCAACCGCACCAAAGCCCGTGCCAGTCGCCTCCTCCCACACCTTGGAGAGGCCCCAAGCGTCCTGCGCGGGCGCGTGGCGGGGTTGGTAGAGGATCTTGGTGATGCCTTCGGGCGCCGGGAAGTTCTTGCGCTGGGTTAGGAACGCCAGCTCGTGCCCCTGATCCTGCTCCAAGAGCCAGGCCATCATCTCCCGGTACTGACCGGGCATGTTCTGATGGACAAAGAGTAGCTTCATCAGAAGATGGAGGCGCCCAGATACATGTGTACCCTTTCAAAGTCTTCGAGACGCGAATGATAGGCCCCGATCTTCACCGGTGCCCACCCGGTCTCCCGGTAGCGCCAGTTGGAATAGCCGTGATCTGCAAAGAACTCGTAAAAGTCCTTGTAGAACTCGCGCCGTGCCATCTGGTGAACGCCGCATTCGAAGGTGACGATGCCGATCTGTTTGTTCTTGAAAAGCCGTTCCGCGCCCTTGAGCACGGGCAGCTCGTGGCCCTCGATGTCGACCTTTAGAATGTCGATCCGGTCGATCTTTTCAGCGGCGCAATAGTTGTCGAGGGTCTTCACCTCGATCGTGCGCGACTTCAGCATCTCCACGACACGCGCCGGCATATAGGTCAGCGCATTGTCGATTGAGGCCAGCCCCGTCAGCTCGTTCTCGTAGTGGATCTTCACCTTGCCGGGTTTGTCCGACAAGCCGAACTCGTTCAGGCGGATTTTTGGCAGGTGATCGGCGTAGAGCCCCTCGTTCATGGAATTCTTGAAGAACTCGATGTTGCCGGGCATCGGCTCAAAGCAATGCACCTCGCCGATGTGGCGGCCATAGTATTCGAGCATCGAGGCCGTCCAGAGACCTGCATTCGCCCCGACGTCAAAGATCCGAAGCGGCTTTTCGCGGATCTTCTCCGGTGGGATGAGCCCCATGAAGGGCTGGATTTCGGTGATATTGAACTGGGGAAATGTCTTCGTGAAATGCTTCTCCCATTTGTCGGAGGAGCGGAGTTTGTGGCTCAGCGTCATAAGGGGCTCCCTGCTCGCCTTTGGGTTTGGCTAGCCAGTTTGCAGTGGCTTGGCAAGGAGACCGGTGCTACGCGAGCACAAGGAGGCCCACATGGCACACGACAAGAACAAAACAGTGCTCGTCACAGGCGGCGCAGGCTACATTGGGGCCCATGCGTGCAAGGCGCTCGCGCAGGCCGGGTATACGCCCGTGACCTTCGATAACTTGTCGACAGGCCACGCTGAGGCGGTGAAATTTGGCCCCTTGTTTCAGGGCGATCTGACTGATCGCGCCTCCATCGATGCTGCA
>JBCBFV010000120.1:0-7269 GCA_038527425.1 Pseudomonadota bacterium | reverse complement strand
AGACGATGGAGGGCCGCAGGATCAAAGCGCCCGGCATATGGGCCAGTACGCCGGCCTCGCCTTTCGCTTTGGTGCGTTGGTAGAGGCTGTCTGATCCGGCATCGGCGCCGATGGACGAGATTTGCACCATGCGCCCGACACCGGCGGCTGCAGCGAGGCGCGCGATCCGTTCGGCGCCTTCGGCTTGAAGTGCTTCAAACCCGTTGCCGCCTTTGCCGGGTGCCAGAATGCCCACGCAGTTGACCGCGACGGTGGCACCATCGAGCGCGGCGGCAACCTGAGCCTCATCCGTGATGTTGCAGACGACACCCTGGGCGCCTGCGAAACCTTCGCCAGAGCGGGAGGCAAGGCGCACACCGAATCCCGCGCCCAAAGCAGCCTCAGCGATCGCGCGTCCGACGAATCCCGTGCCGCCAAAAATCACCATCATTTCCGCCATGCGTGCCTCCATTGCTCCCGGTGAGAGCTAGACCAGCACGCAAAGCGCTCAACCCCTCATTCTTTCCAATGAATTTTGTGCGCCGAGGGCCGTTTGCCCTCTTAACCCGCGTTGACACCTGCTTTGTGCGCGCTTACACGCACGTCTCACCAACCCGTGCCCAGATGGCGGAATTGGTAGACGCGCCAGCTTCAGGTGCTGGTGTCCGTATGGACGTGGAGGTTCGAGTCCTCTTCTGGGCACCATTGGTTTCCCGATAGGTCGAAAGCTCAGCGTCGCGACGAGAGCGATTGGCGTAGGCGTATGTCGGTGGGCAGGCGCACGGGTTTCTCGGCTTCGCCGTTGCGCATCATCTGGATGATGAGCCCGGCCGCACGGCGGCCCATCTCGCGGTGGGGGACGTGGACGGTAGTGAGGGCGGGTTCCGCGAGAAGTGCGATTTCGATGTCGTCGAAACCAGTCACAGAGACGTCTCCCGGCACGCTGAGACCCATTTCTCGCGCGGCGCGCAGGGCGCCGATGGCGAGGACGTCGTTCACGCACATGACTGCCGTGGTGTCTGGGTCGGCGGCCATGGCTTGGCGAAAGCCTGTTTCGCCGTTTTCGATGCCGTAGGGTGTCTCGATCACATTGAGCGAGGCCGGGTCGATGCCTGCCTCGGCCAGGGCATCCCGGATACCTTGAACGCGACCGCGGGCACGGTCGTTCGAGGCCGTGGGCGCCGAGATGCAGGCGATCCGACGGTGCCCATGGCTGAGCACCACGCGGGCCAGTTCGGCCATGGCGTAGCGATTGTCGAAGCCGATGGCGGGCTTGTCGTCATCCTCAGCATAGGACCATGAGATGAGCGTCGGCACCTGCCGCTTGGCGAGGAACTCGTAGAGCTCGGGGCTGCGGTCATAGCCGATCAGCAATAGAGCATCGGCCCCCCGTGCAACCAGCGCCCGGACCTGTTCATCTTCGAGCTTTTCGTCATAGGCGGACGACGCCACGAGGAGCGTTTTCCCGTGGCGAACTAGCTCCTCCTGGAAGGCCTGAAGGCCTCGCGCGAAGACCGCGTTTTCCATGGTCGGAATGACGGCACCCACGGTGTTGGATTGCCTGGCGGCGAGGGCGCGCGCGTTGAAATTGGGCGCATAGCCGAGCTCTTGCACAGCCTTCATCACACGCTCTCGCGTATCGCCCACAACCTGGTCCGGATTGTTCAGACAGCGCGAGACTGTGGCCGTCGAAACCTTCGCGCGTTGGGCGACATCCGCCAGTGTGGGGACCGCGTTATCTGAGCTGTTCTGCGCCATGCCTTAGGGTGTGGACTATGCACGTCTTGAGGTCAAATTTCCAACTTTTTTCTTCCGATACAATGGGATGGGCTGAAATTGACGTGTCCAATGTAAGCGCTTGCATGAAAATTACATCGCGCTTACGGTAAACGCGACTCAGCCCGAAAACGGGCGGTCAGGGAGGAAATATGCCGTACATCATCGCCGCGGTTTTGCTCGCCGCATTTGTCGCGAATGTCAGCATCGGAGCGCTCGGTCAGGCGGCCCCAGTGGGGATCGTGACCGAGGCTCTCGTGTTGTTTGGAGCGGCTGTCGCCTTCTCGGTTGGGATCTTGCGCAGCGAAGCTCGCGCAAAAGCCGAAGCCGAAAACTCACAAGAGTAGGTCCAAATGGGAGGAACACAGATGGACAAGACGAAGAAGGAGCTGGCTTCTGCCGAGCGCCGTAACTTCCTGAAGCTCGCGGGCTCGGGTGCGTTCACCGCCGCGATGGTCGCGGGCGCCGGTGGCGTGCTGTGGTCAAGCGAAGCCGCAGCGCAGACCGCCGCCGAAGAGCGTGAGCGCGAGCGCGCCGCCGAGACGACCATGACGCTGGCCACGGCCTACGTCCTGGGCGCATCGCGCAGCTACCCGATCATGCAGCTGGACCTCAAAGAGAACATCCAGAACATGACGAACGGCAAGGTCTACGTGAAGCTTGCACCGGGCGGTCAGCTCGGCGCTGGTGGCGCGCTGGCTCAGGCCGTGCAGGGTGGGACGATTCAGTGTGCTCAGCACTCCCTGTCGAACTTCGCGCCGTTTGCGAGCGTCGTTGACCTCATCAACCTGCCGTACTTCTGCGGTTCGAACCAGCGCTTCACCAACCTGACGTCTTCGGACGCATGGAAGGCCGAAGTTGATCCCAAGATCGCTGCGTCTGGCTTCAAGGCACTGATGTACATCGTCATCGATCCGCGCGTCGTGGCTGTGCGCCAGGGTGGCAACGCCATCATCACTCCGGGCGACATGGCCGGCGTGAAGTTCCGCGTTCCGGGCTCCAAAATGCTTCAGCAGTACTACGGCCTCGTCGGTGCGAACCCGACCCCGGTTGCATGGGGCGAGACGCCGTCGGCCATCCGTCAGGGTGTTGCAGACGCGCTCGATCCGTCCGTGGGTGCTCTGCATGTCTTCGGCTTCGGCGAGATCCTCAGCCACGTAACCTTCACGCAGGCCGTGCCCGACAGCCAGGTCTACTCGGTCAACGCCGAGTGGTTCGACAGCCTGTCGATGGACGTCAAGGAAGGCATCGAGTTTGCTGGTGAAGTCACCCAGCAGCAGAACCTCGCCAAGGTGCCGTCCGCGCGCTCCTATGCGATGTCTCAGCTCATCGCCAACGGTGTGGAATTCCACTCCCTCACCGACGACCAGCTGGCCGAATGGCAGGCCGCCGGTGGCTTCCAGCGTTCCGAATGGGACAGCTTCAAGGTGGACCTCGCCGGGTCCATGGACACCTTCGCCAAGCTCGAAGAAGCGGCCGCAACGCCGAGCCGCTACTACGTCCACGACGCATAAGCGTCTACTCGAGCCGGCGCCCCTTTGCGCCGGCTCACTTCCGTTCCTGAGGAGTGAAGCACCCGCCGCCGAAAAGGCGCCCGGGGGGAGGGCCTGATGTCACAAATCTACCGTGCAATTGATGCCAATGCGGAGCGATGGCTCCTCCTGGTGTTCTACGTGATGCTGGTGGGCACCATGTTCATCGAGGTCGTCCGCAGGGAGGTGTTCGCCTATTCCTCCATCTGGGGCGAAGAGATCGTTCGCTACTCCTTCATCTATCTGGCCTGGATCGGCGCTGCGGCGGCCGTGAAAGAACGCGGGCACATCCGCATCGACGTGTTGATGCATTACGTGCCGCGCACCGTGAAATCGCTGCTCTACATTTTCGGGGACATCGTGATGTTCATCATCGCGCTCATCGCCATCTACTGGTCGTGGGAATCCCTGCATGTCTCCTGGAAGTTCCAGTCGGTGACAGACGGTCTCAGGATCGGTCGCTACTTCTTCCTCTTCGCTGTGCCCTTTGGCTTTGCCGTCGTCGTCTTCCGACTGGTGCAGAGCTTCGTGCGCGACATCGCTGACCTTCGTGCGGGACGACCCGTCTACGAAGGCGACAAGCTGTTTGATTAAGGGAGGGCCGGGCCAATGATGTGGCAAACAGTTGGGCAACAGACCCTCGAACTCGGATGGGACTTCTACGCTTCCGTCATTCTCTTCGTCGTCCTCGTCGCGCTGGCTGTGCCAGTTTGGGCCGCCATTGGTGCCGCCACTGTGACGATGCTTCTGATGTCCGGCGCGCTGCCGCTGAGCCTTCTGGGCGAGAAGCTCTTCTCCGGCATTGACGCCTTCGCGCTGACGGCTGTGCCGCTCTTTATCCTCACGGGCGACGTGCTTGTCCGAACGGGGCTCAGCCGAAAATTCCTCGACGTGGCCGAGGCGCTGACGTGCTGGGCCAAGGGCGGATTTGGCTCTGCGACCGTCCTCGTCTGCGGTATGTTCGCGGCGATCTCCGGCTCTGACGCGGCGGGCGCTGCGGCGGTGGGTCGGATGACGATCGACCGTCTCGTTGAGAGCGGCTACCCGCGTCCTTACGCCTGTGCCCTCGTGGCGGCGGGCGCCTGCACCGGCATCCTCATCCCGCCGTCGATCGCCTACATCATCATCGGCCTCGTGTTGGGTATAGCCGTCTCCACACTCTTCCTCGCGGCGCTCATCCCCGGGATCCTGATCCTTGTCTCGATCCTCGTGACCAACATCGTGATGAACCGCCTGAACCTCTGGGAAGGCGGCGGCATCATGACCGCGGCGGAGTGGCGTTCGAACCTCTGGCGCACGCTCAAGTCCGGCTGGTACGCGTTCCTCGTGCCGGGCATCATCTTCTACGGCATCTTCTCTGGCCGTCTGACGCCGACCGAGGCAGGTGCCGTGGCGGTGGTCGTCACCATCACAATGGGTTTCATGCTGGGTACGCTGAAGCTGTCCGACTTCCCGGCGATGCTGGTGAGCTCGGCCAAGGTGAACGGTGTGATCCTGCCCATCATCGCCTTCTCGATCCCGCTTGCTGAAGCGCTGGCGATCATCGGCGTGCCTCAGGGCTTCGTGGGGGCGCTGACCTCCATGACCTCGAACGAGTACATGCTTATTGCCATCATGGTTCTGATCCTTGTGGCCGCGGGCTGCGTGATGGAGACGACGCCAAACATCGTGATCCTCGCGCCGATCCTCTACCCGCTCGCGCAAGAGATCGAGATGAATCAGATCCAGTTCTGCATCATGATGATCACCGCGCTTGGCGTGGGGTTCATTACGCCGCCACTGGGCCTGAACCTTTTCGTTGTGTCAGGGATAACTGGTGAATCGATTTTGAAGATCGCCTACCGGGCTATCCCTTTCGTCTTCTTTATGCTGATTGTGACGCTCATGATCGCTTACATTCCCGCCTTCTCCACGTCGCTTCTTCCCGACGTCTACCGATAGGACCGCCGTAATGACCCGAGAATACCTCAAGAAAGCAACTCTGACCGCGCGCAGTGGCGCCTCCGACGTCAACGAGATCGTTCAGGGCATCCTGAATGATATCGAAGAGGGCGGTGATGCGAAGGCGATGGAGTACGCCGCCAAGTTCGACCAGTACGAGGGTAATGTCATCCTCACCGATGAGGAGATCCAGGAAGCGATCGCGCTCGTCCCGGAAAAGCTGAAGGCGGACATCCAGTTCTCCCACAGCAACGTAAAGCGCTTCGCCGAGGCGCAGAAGGCTTCGATGACCGACATCGAAGTTGAGGTCGTGCCCGGCATGATCGCGGGCCAGAAGATGATCCCTGTGGATGCGGCGGGTTGCTACATCCCCGGTGGTCGTTACAGCCACATCGCATCGGCCATCATGACGGTGACGACGGCGAAGGTGGCGGGCTGTTCCCACATCACCGCCTGTTCCCCGCCCCGTCCGGGCGTGGGCATCGCGCCGGCGATCGTCTACGCCGCGCACATCTGTGGCGCCGACAAGATCATGGCCATGGGTGGCGTGCAGGGCGTGGCATCGATGACGTTCGGCCTCTTTGGTCTGCCGAAAGCAAACATCCTCGTGGGTCCGGGCAACCAGTTCGTGGCCGAGGCCAAGCGCATCCTCTTCGGACGCGTAGGCATCGACATGATCGCGGGCCCGACGGACTCGCTCATCCTCGCTGACGAAAAGGCCGACCCGATGGTCGTGGCCACTGACCTCGTGGGTCAGGCAGAGCATGGCTACAACTCGCCCGTTTGGCTTGTCACCGATGACCGCGCGCTGGCCGAAGAGGTCATGCGCCTCGTGCCCGTGCTGATCGACGATCTGCCCGAGGTGAACCGCGATAACGCCACCGCTGCGTGGCGCGACTATGCTGAGGTGATCCTCTGCGCCGACCGTGAGGAGATGGCCGCAACGTCCGACGATTATGCGCCCGAGCACCTGACCGTGATGGCAGAAGACCTCGATTGGTGGCTGGATCGCCTGACGTGCTACGGCTCCCTCTTCCTCGGAGAAGAGACGACGGTGGCCTTTGGCGACAAGGCGTCCGGCACGAACCACGTGCTGCCGACGTCGCGTGCGGCGACCTACACCGGTGGTCTCTCGGTCCATAAGTACATGAAGATCGTGACGTGGCAGCGGTCGAACGCTGACGCGATGAAGCCCATCGCTGAGGCCACGGCCCGTATTTCCCGCCTTGAGGGCATGGAGGCGCACGCGCGCACGGCTGACATCCGTTTGGCCAAGTACTTCCCGGGTGAGAACTTCGACCTCTCCGCTGAGGAGGAGTAACCCTTGAGCAACTGGACCGATCTCAGCGGGCGCGTCGCGATGGTGACTGGCGCGTCCTCTGGCCTCGGGCGGCAGGCGGCGGAAACGCTGGCTGCGGCGGGGGCCAGTGTCGTGGGCGTGGCACGTCGTGCCGATGCCCTCGAGGAGGTCGGTTCAGGGCTTGATGCTTTCGCGGCGGTACCGCTCGATCTCTCCGATCGCGCCGCTGTCGATAGCGCGGCGGAGAGGGTGACGGCCCCCTTCGGCGCGCCCGATATTCTGGTCCATGCGGCAGGCATTAACACGCGCGAGGCGGCTGATGATGTGACAGTGGGCGGTTGGGATGTAACGCTCGACCTTAACCTGCGCGCACCGTTCTTTCTGTCTCAGGCCTTGGTGGGCCCGATGAAAAAGAGAGGCTGGGGTCGGATCGTCAATTTCGCTTCGCTGCAATCCTACCGCGCCTTTCCGGGCGGGTTGAGCTATGGTGCCTCGAAGGGCGGCATTGCTCAGCTGACACGTGCCATGGCGGAGGCTTGGTCCTGCGACGGGATCACCGCCAATGCCATCGGGCCGGGTTTCTTTGCGACGGAACTTACTGCAGCCGTCTTTGCCGATCCGGAGCGCGCCGCGCGCAACGCCGCCCAGACGTGCATCGGCCGCAATGGCGCGCCGGAGGACATCGCAGGTCCGCTGCTCTTTTTATGCTCTGACATGTCGGCTTACGTGACGGGGCAAGTT
>JBCBFV010000119.1:0-7311 GCA_038527425.1 Pseudomonadota bacterium | reverse complement strand
GCGCGCGCCCAGTCCGAGGGCCGCATGACCGAGATCGAGATCGAGATCATCAAGCTGGGCTCGGATCGTCGCGAGGAGGCGATCACGCTTTTGCGCGACATCCAATTCCGCGAGCTTGAGCTGACTGAACGTCGCCAGACCCTGCTTGAGCGCCTCAACAGGCTCGACATCACGGCGCCTGTGTCAGGCGTGGTCTATGGCCTCAGCGTGTTCGCCGAACGCAGTGTTGTGCGCCCTGCCGAGCCTGTCCTTTTCATCGTGCCGCAAGACCGCCCCCTGGTGATCGCGGCGCAGGTGAACCCGATCAATATCGACCAGGTGTTTGTGGGCCAGAACGTGACGCTGCGCTTCTCGGCGCTCGATCAGCGCACCACGCCGGAACTTGAGGGCGAGGTGGTGCAGCTTTCCGCCGATGCTTTCCAAGATGAGGCGACGCAGCAGAGCTTTTACCGCGCTGAGATCATCCTGAGCGAAGGCCAAATCGCGCGCCTGCCAGAGGGCTCCACCCTCATCCCGGGCATGCCGGTGGAAAGCTTTATTCGCACGGAAGATCGAACGCCGATCGCGTATCTGGTGAAGCCCGTGGCGGACTATTTCTCCCGCGCATTCCGCGAAGACTGACACTGGCTGCAGGGCCCTGCAGCCGCACTTCCAAGAAGTCGTAAGAAAGGGGGTTTCGGACCGCTGCCTCGGGGCTATGGTGCGCGCGATTTCACAAGGAGGATTCCCATGTCCGGAAAATACGAAAGCGCTCTGGCTGAGCTTGGTGTTGAGCTGCCTGATGCCCCGGCACCCGCTGCTAACTATGTCCCCTTCGTCCGCGTGGGCGACCTGGTGCACGTTTCCGGTCAGATCTGCATGGGCCCGGACGGCCTGATCCTCGGCAAGTTGGGCGACAACATGTCTGTCGAAGACGGCGCCGCCGCCGCAAAGACCTGCGCGATCTCGCTTCTGGCTCAGGTGAAAGCTGCCTGCGAAGGCGACCTCGACCGCCTTATCCGCGTGGTCAAACTGGTGGGCTTTGTGAATTCCACCGGCGATTTCACCGACCAGCCCAAGGTCATAAACGGCGCCTCTGACTTCCTCGTGGAAGCACTGGGCGACGCGGGCCGTCACGCACGATCCGCCGTCTCCGCGGCGTCTCTACCGCTGGGTGTTGCCGTCGAAATCGAGGGCATCTTCCAGGTTTCCTGATGCTGCCTGACGGGTTCTTCTCACGACCTTTCGCGCATCGGGCCCTCCACGGCCCGGGCGCGCCTGAGAACAGCCGTGAGGCTGTGGCTGCTGCCATGGCGGCAGGCTACGCGATCGAGATCGACGTCCAGCGCAGCCATGACGGTGAGGCGATGGTCTTTCACGACTACAGCCTCACCCGGCTCACCGGCAAAAGCGGCGCGATCCAGATGTTTGGTGCAGGCGAGCTGGCCGAAATCCCGCTGCTGGGCGGCCCAACCGGCGCGCCGACGCTGCCGGAAGTGCTCGATCTCGTGGCAGGCAAGGTCCCCCTCGCAATCGAGATCAAGGATCAGGACGGCGCCATGGGCACTAATGTGGGCAAGCTCGAGGCTGCTGTGGCTGAGGCTTTGGCCACCTACAAAGGCGCGGTTGCGGTGATGTCGTTCAACCCGCATTCCGTCGCCGCGATGGCCGACCTCGCCCCGAACGTCCCGCGAGGCATCACCACCTGCGACTACAAAGCCGAAGACTGGCCCACAGTGCCTGCCGCACGGCGCGCGGAGCTCGCAGATATCCCCGATTTTGAGCGTGTGGGCGCCTGCTTCATCTCTCACGACCGGCAAGCGCTCGGTGATCCGGCGGTTGCGCGGTTGAAAGCGCAGGGGGTGCCCGTGCTCTGCTGGACGATCCGCTCGGAAGAGCAGGCCCAAGACGCCCTCAAAATCGCAGATCAGATCACCTTCGAGGGATATGCCGCTTGACGGCGTGCCCCCGTCCCCCACATCCGACCTATGCCTTCCGACACCGAAGAACACGCCGTTGAAATCCGCGCGCTGCGATCTCTGAACGAGATCGACGCCGCCGATTGGGATGCCTGCGCCGCACCTGGCGAAGGCCGCCCCATGGACCCCTTCACCACGCACCGTTTCCTCCTCGCTTTGGAGAAAAGCCGGTCCGTGGGCGTGGGCACCGGGTGGGAGCCGCACTACCTCGAAGCGCGGCTGGGCGACGAAGTGATCGGCGTGGCCCCGATGTACGGAAAGGCGCACAGCCAGGGCGAATACATCTTCGACCACAACTGGGCCCACGCCTATGAGCGCGCAGGTGGCCGCTACTATCCAAAACTGCAAATCGCGGTGCCCCATACCCCCGCCACCGGGCGGCGCCTTCTGGTGAAGCCGGAGTATGAGAGCCTCGCGCAGCAAGCGCTCGTCCAAGGCGCGGTCCAGATCGCGGCCAATAACGAGATCAGCACCGTCCACATGACCTTCTGCACCGAGGAAGAAGTGGAGGTCGGCGTCAAAATGGGCCTCCTGCCCCGCGCCTCCCAGCAGTTTCACTGGATCAACGAGAGCTATGCGGATTTCGACGCTTTCCTCGCCTCTCTGAACTCCCGCAAGCGCAAGAACATCCGCAAGGAGCGCCGTCAGGCCCATGATTTCGGCGGCCAGATCCACGCTCTGACGGGCGATGCGATCGAGCCCCATCATTGGGACGCTTTCTGGCAGTTCTACCAAGACACCGGCGCGCGGAAGTGGGGCACGCCCTACCTGACCCGCGCGTTCTTTGACGAGGCGCAGGAGACGCTGCGCGACGACATGCTCCTCGTACTCGCAGAACGGGACGGGCGCTATGTGGCGGGTGCGCTCAACTTCATTGGGCGCGAGACGCTCTATGGCCGCTATTGGGGCTGCGTCGAGGACCACCCCTGCCTGCATTTCGAACTCTGCTACTATCAGGCCATTGATTTCGCGATCCAGAACCAGATGGCGCGGGTCGAAGCCGGGGCGCAGGGCACGCACAAGCTCGCCCGTGGATATCTGCCGGTGACCTGCCACTCCCTCCACTGGATCGGCGATCCGCGCTTCCGTGAGGCGATCGAACACTTCCTTGACGCGGAGAGGACCGCGGTGGAGGAAGAGAACGAGATCCTGACGAGCTACGGGCCGTTCAAGAAGGTGGAGATAGAGGAACAGGAATGACGAAACTCGACGACGCGACCCTGCAAGAACTGCTCGCCGCCGGTTGGGCACACGACCCCGAACGCGATGCGATCACCAAGAGCTTTGTGTTCAAGAACTTCACTCAGGCCTTCGGGTGGATGACCCAGATGGCCATCGTGGCCGAGAAAATGAACCACCATCCGGAGTGGTTTAACGTCTACAAAACCGTCGACGTGACGCTGACGACCCATGACGTGAACGGTTTGTCCGAGCTCGACGTGAAGCTGGCAATGGCGATGGACGCCGCATGCTAGAAAGTCTCTCGCAGTCGGCGCTGTTTCAGACGCCGATCTACAATGGCCGTACGCTCGCTGACCTCGTCAGCTTTGAGTTTCTGGCAGCCGCGCTGGGGAATGTAGTCGCCGCTTTACTGATCATCCTCATCGGCTTCTGGATTGCGGGCTGGGCCTCGCGCCGGATCAAGGCGCTGGGTGACCGTCACGAGGCGCTGGATGACACGCTCTTTGGCTTCTTCGCCCAGATCGTGCGCTACATCATCATCGGCTACGCGGTGCTCTTTGTGCTGGGCACCTTTGGCGTTCAGACGACCTCGATCGTGGCAGCCATCGGTGCGGCGGGCCTTGCGATTGGCTTGGCACTGCAAGGGACGTTGTCGAACCTCGCGGCGGGCATCATGATCATCTTCTTTCGCCCGTTCAAACAGGGCGATTTCGTTCAGGTGAACGACAAGATGGGCACGGTGAAAGGAATCACGCTGAACTATACCGAGCTCGCTAATCTCGGGAACGTGCAGGTGATCATCCCGAACGCGCAGGTTTGGGGCAATACGATCACCAACTACTCCGCCTATGACACGCGCCGGGCAGAATGGACCTTTGGCGTGGGCTATGGCTCGAACCTCGCGCTCGCGCAGCAGGTGATCCTCGAAACGATCATGGCCGACTCGCGCGCCAAGGCGGATCCGGAGCCCTTCATTCAGGTGAATAATCTGGGCGACAGCTCGGTGGATTTCCTGGTGCGCGTCTGGTGCGACAGTGCGGATTACTTCGCCTTCCACACCGATATGACCCGCAAGGTGAAGGAAGCTTTGGACGCAGCCGACGTCCCGATCCCCTTCCCTACGCGCACCATCTACAACGTGGCCGAATAGGCGCGCTTTGCCCCCGCCAGCTGGTGCCGGCGGGGGCAAGGATCAGCTGATCAAAGCTGGTCGAGCAGGGTCTCACCTGCCGAAATCTCGCACTCACCCGGAGAGGCTTCAGGGTTCAGCTGCGTGACCTTCCCGTCTTCCACGAGCATCGCATAGCGCTTGGAGCGCGCAACAAGACCCACGGGCGGGGCGTCAAAGTTCATGCCGATAGCGGTCGTGAACGAAGACGACGCATCAGAGAGCATGGAAATCCCTGCCGCCGTCGCGCCCGTATCTTCGCCCCACTGCTTCATCACGAAGGGGTCGTTGACGCTGATGCAGACGATCTCGTCCACGCCCTTTTCGGCGAATCCGTCCTTGGTGCGAATGAAGCTTGGCACATGGGCGCTATGGCAAGTCGGCGTGTAGGCGCCAGGAACGGCGAAAATCACCACCTTTCGGCCTGCGGTGAGGTCTTGGAGGGACACTTCCTCTGGCCCCTCAGTGCCCATGCGCACAAAGCTGGCCTCGGGCAGGCTGTCTCCGACTGAAATTACCATCACGCTGTCCTCTCTTCATTGCGTCGCGTAACGGGTGAGAATAGCGTCATCGACGGCAAGAACCAGAGGAGGCCGGGCATGGGCCGTATTGTTGTCATCGGGGCAGGCCAGGCGGGCGCCTCTCTCACCAGCAAGCTGCGTGCATTGGGGCACGAAGGCGAGATCGTCCTGATCGGTGAAGAGCCCGCCCCGCCCTACCAGCGCCCTCCGCTGTCGAAGAAATACCTGCTGGGCGAGATGCCTTTGGAGCGCATGTATCTCAAGGCTGAGGCTGCCTATGCCGACGCCGGGATCGAGCTGCGCACCGGCACCCATGTCGATGCCGTCGACACCGCCGCGAAGGAGATCCATCTGGGTGAGGAACGGCTGAGCTATGACCAGCTGGCATTCACCACAGGCTCCTCCGTGCGGACGTTGCCTGCAAGCATTGGGGGCGATCTGGGCAACGTCTTCACCGTGCGGACGCTGGCGGACGTGGACGCCATGGCGGAGGCCTTCGCCAAGGGCGGGCACGTGCTGATCATTGGCGGCGGGTACATCGGCCTGGAAGCCGCAGCGGTCGCGGCCATGAAGGGCCTGAAGACCACTTTGATCGAAGCGGCGGACCGCATCCTGCAGCGGGTCGCGGCACCCGAGACATCGGACTACTTCCGCGACCTCCACAAAGGCCACGGCGTGGACCTGCGCGAGGGCACGGCCCTCGTCCGCCTCACTGGCGACGGCGTGGTGAGCGGCGCAGAGCTCGCCGATGGCACCACGCTCGACATCGACTTTGCGGTTGTGGGCGTGGGCATCGACCCTTGCATTGGCCTGGCCAGCGCCGCGGGCGTTCACTGCGACAACGGCATCGCCGTCGACGCACATGGCCGCACCTCGGTGGAGGGCATCTGGGCCGCAGGCGACTGCGCCTCCTTCCCTTACCGGGGCGACCGCATCCGTTTGGAGAGCGTCCCTAACGCCATCGATCAGGCCGAAGTCGTCGCCGCCAACATGCTGGGCGCGGAACAAGACTACGTGGCCAAGCCATGGTTCTGGTCTGACCAATATGACGTGAAGCTTCAGATCGCGGGGCTCAACACCGGCTATGACAGCGTCGTTGTGCGCGCGGGCGATAAGGGGCAGTCGAACTGGTACTACAAGGGTGATGAGCTTTTGGCCGTGGACGCGATGAATGACGCGCGCGGCTACATGATCGGGAAACGCCTCGTGGAGGCAGGGAAGAGCCCCGACAAAGCCGCCATCGCGGACCCTGCGTCCGATCTGAAGGCCCTTTTGAAAGCGTGAGGATCATCGCGGGCAAATGGCGCGGGCAACCCCTGACCCCGGTGGGCAAGGGGGATGCTGGAGCGCATTTGCGTCCGACGTCAGACCGCGTGCGTGAAGCGCTTTTCTCCATGATCTCGTCGCGGCTGGACTTGGAGGGTGTGGCCGTGCTCGACCTCTTTGCCGGGACAGGCGCGCTGGGGCTTGAGGCGCTGTCGCGCGGGGCCGCGAGCGCCACCTTTGTCGACAGCGGGCGCGTGGCGCAGAACCTCATCCGCAAGAACATTGCCAAGCTCGGGGCCGAGGGCGCAACTCTGGTGTCTGCCGAAGCCAATCGCCTTCCCGCAGGCGCGCCTTGCGACCTGATTTTCCTCGATCCGCCCTATGGAAAGTCGCTCGGCGAAGCCGCGCTCGCCACCGCTGCAAGCCAAGGATGGATCGCCGAAGACGCTCTCATCGTCTGGGAGGAAACCAGCCCACAAAGCGCTGAGGGCTTCACAGCCCTCACCTCCCGGCGCTATGGTGACACCACGATCACCCTGCTCGAGCCCAACACATGACCTTTGCGGACATCACGGGTGGCTGGACGACCGAGGCCAACCCGAAGCGAACTGAGGACACCGGACCGCCGCGCAAACGCGTGACGCCGCCGCTTCTCATGGGGGATATCCTGCAGTCTCGGAACGGTGTGCCCGTCTTTGTCAGCGAATGGCTGCGCCTTGAGAAAGAGCGCGATGAGCGCCGTCTCAGAGCAAAGGTCGGCCTTGGAGGAGGCGGGGCAGATCGCCGGTAAGACCAGCGGCCTCGCGAATAAACGTCCGGCGTAGGCCCGGCAGTGCGTTCACCACCCCCATGCCCAGATCACGCAACTTTCGCACCGGCGCGATATCGTTGCTGAAGAGCCTATTGAACGTGTCCGTCGCCAGCGCAAGCGTCGCCGTATCAAACCGCCGCCACTGCTGGTAACGACCAAGCACAAGCGCCGCACCAATGTCCTCGCCCCGTTGGCGCGCTTCGCTGAGCACCTCAACCAGCGCCGCCACATCACGCATCCCAGCGTTCAGCCCCTGCCCCGCAATGGGGTGGATGCCGTGCGCCGCATCGCCCACAAGCGCGACGCGATCGGCCACAAAGTTTTGCGCCAGTGACAGCCCCAAGGGGTAGGTGAAGCGTTCCCCGGCTAGGCTGATCTTTCCTAAGAAATCACCGAAGCGGGGGC
>JBCBFV010000118.1:0-7404 GCA_038527425.1 Pseudomonadota bacterium | reverse complement strand
GGGCCGCGCCACGGGTGTTGAGACGGCGGACGGCAAACTGACAGCGCGCAACGAGGTTGTGCTGACCTCCGGGGCGATCGGCTCCCCACGGCTGCTACAGCTCTCGGGCATCGGGCCTGCGGACGACCTCGCCGCGCTTGGGATCAAACCGGTCTATGACCAGCCCAACGTCGGTGAGAACCTGCAAGATCACCTCGATCTCTACTGCATAACCGAGCTCTCCGGCCCCTACAGCTATGACCGCTATGCCAAGCCCCACTGGGCGGCCTGGGCGGCGCTGCGATACGCCTTCACGCGCAAGGGGCCCGTGGCCTCATCGCTCTTTGAAACGGGGGGCTTCTGGTACGCGGAACCTTCTGCCCGTAGCCCCGATATCCAGTTCCACCTGGGCCTCGGCACAGGGATCGAGCACGGCGTGGCGGCGATGCCTGACGGTGGCGTGACGCTCAACAGCTGCTACTTGCGTCCGCGGTCGCGCGGCACCGTGCGGCTCCAGTCCGCGGACCCCGCAAAAGCGCCGCTCATTGATCCGAATTACCTGCAGGACAGCCAGGATCGCGCGATGTCGATCCAAGGCCTCAAGATCACGCAGGAGATCATGGCCCAAGGCCCCCTCAAGAAATACATCAAGGCCGAGCGCTTGCCCGGCCCGGACGTGAAGACGGATGAGGATTACTACAACTTCATCTGCGAGCACTCGAAGACATCGCACCATTGCGCGGGCACCTGCCGCATGGGCCCCGATGACGCAGCCGTCGTCGACATCCGCCTGCGCTTCAACGGGATCGAGGGGCTCCGCATCGTCGACAACTCGATCATGCCCACCGTGATCTCATCCAACACTAATGCAGCAGCCATCATGATCGGCGAAAAAGCCTCCGACATGATCAAGGAGGAATACGCATGATCCGGCACATCGTTCTGGTCAAATTCAAATCCGACGTCAGCGAAGACACCATCGCGCGCATCTTTGATGAGCTTCGCGAGATCAGGAACCACGTCGCAGGCGTGGGGGAGATCGTGGCCGGCCGCTCTGAGAGCCCTGAGCAGATTGAGCGTGGCTACATGCACGGCTTCACCGTGGACATGGAAAGCTGGGAGGCGCTGCAAGCCTACCAAGACCACCCCGAGCACAAGAAGGTCGGCGGCCAACTGGTAGAAAACGCCATCGGCGGTATAGATGGCATTCTAGTCCTGGATATTGAGGCCTGAGCATGGACCGCCGCCCCACCATCATCGACGTGGCCCGCCATTCTGGCGTGTCGAAGTCGACGGTGAGCCTCGTGCTGCAAAACAGCCCGACGGTGAAGAAGGAGACGCGCGAGCAAGTGCGCGCCTCCATGGCGGCGATTGGATATGTTTATAACCGCGCGGCGGCGACGCTGCGCAGTGCCACGACGGGCCTCGTGGGCCTCGTCATCAACGATCTGCGGAACCCGTTCTTCGCGGAGTTCGCAACCTCGGTGCAGGAAGCTCTGTCCGAGAGGGGCTTTGCCGCCGTGATAGCCAACACTGATGAGCGCATCGAGACCCAAGAACAGGTCATCGGTGCCATGATCGAACACGGCGTGGCGGGCATTATCGTTTCCCCTGCATATGGCGAGGGCGATGGTGGCTTTGACGCGATCGCCCGTGCGGGCATCCCCACGATGCAGGTCTTGCGCCGCGTCGACGCGCGCGACGACCAGTTCCCCTTTGCCTCGCCCGACTATCAGGAGGGCAGTCGCTGCGCTGCAACACACCTCATTGAGGGCGGCGCCAAGCGCATCGCCTTTGCAGGCGGGCTTGCGGAGACCTCTGTCACCGCAAGCCGTATGCAAGGTTACCTTGAGGTGCTCGAAGAGGCGGGCTTGCCGAGAACAGTCCTGACCGGCCAATCGACGCGGGCCTTTGGACAAGAACTTGCGGCCAAGCTCGACGCCGATATCGATGCCGTGATCTGCTTCAATGACCTTGTGGCCCTTGGCCTCCTTTCGGGGTGCCACCAGATGGGCAGACCTGTCGGCAAAGACGGGCTGCGTATCGTGGGCTTCGACGACATCGAAGAATGCGCGCATGCGTGGCCGCCGCTGACATCGATCCGCTGCGATATCGCCAATTTCGGCACTGAAATCGCGACAACTCTTCTGCGCTGGATCGAAGACGGATCCGCCCCAAAGCCTGAATGGCTCAGCCCCGTTTCGCTAACGCCACGCACCTCATCCGCAACCTGAAATCGGAGCCATTGCCGTGCTTACCCCGGTCCCCCAGGAAATCCTCGATCGCCTGACTGATGTGGCCATGCCCAAGATTGGGCCCGCCCCGGACGCGCTGGAGACGCTCGAGATCGATGGGCACCGGATCCCGGTTTTCGAGGCCGGTGCAGCCATTGTTGGCAGCGGCGCCGCAGGCCTTCGCGCGGCGGTGGAGGCGCAGCGGCGCGGCGTTGATGTCGTGATCCTCTCCCAATCGGCATGGGGCGGCACCTCGGCATGTTCGGGATCGGACAAGCAGACGCTGCACACCGCCAACACGGCCGATCAAGGCGACGATTTCAAAGACATGGCACGCGCCATCCGCGCGGGCGGTGCGATGGATGAAGATACCGCCTATATCGAGGCTGTGGGCTCCACCCGGGCCATGGCCTCGCTCCAATATCTTGGCCTACCCCTGCCTCAGGATCCGCTGGGCGGCACGCTGCGCTATCAGACCGACCACGACGAGGTTGGCCGCGCGACAAGCTGTGGGCCGCGAACCTCGCGCCTGATGGTCAAAGTGCTGGCGGAAGAAGCGCTGCGCCTGAAGATACCCTTCCACGATCGCACAACCGCTGTTGAGATTTTGCGCAACGACGCTGGGCGCGTCTGCGGCCTCCTGGCCATGCGCAACCGCGAGCAGAGCGACACCAACCCTTACGGGCTCATCTACTTCAAAGTGCCCACCATCGTGCTCGCTGCCGGCGGCCCGGGTGAGCTGTACCGCGACAGCGTTTTCCCGAACGGATGCTTCGGCTCACTGGGTCTGGCGCTTGAAGCCGGCGTAGAGCTTGTGAACCTGACCGAGAGCCAGTTCGGCATTGGCACCCGCCGCGAAGGGTTCCCGTGGAACTTGTCGGGCACCTATATGCAAGCGATGCCACACATCTATTCAGTGGATGCCGACGGCAAGGAGCATCACTTCCTCGCCGACTACTACCGAACCACGCAGGAGATGGCCTCGAACATCTTCCGCAAGGGGTACCAATGGCCGTTCCACGCCTCGCGCATGCTCGATTTCGGATCGAGCCTCGTTGATCTGGGCATCTTCCGCGAATGCGCGTTGGGGCGGCGGGTGTTCATGGATTTCAACCGCAACCCCCTGCCCGTGCCTGGCGACGAGCCCTTCAGCACGGACCGGCTGGACGACGACGTCGCGACCTATCTGGGCACCGCGGGCGCCACGCAAGAGATGCCCATCGATCGCCTGAGCCACATGAACCCGCTCGCGATCGAACTTTACCGCCGCTACAAAATCGATGTCGCCACCGAGCCGCTCGAGTTCGCAGTGAATAACCAGCACATGAACGGCGGTATCTCGGTCGATACCTGGGGCCAAAGCTCTGTCCCCGGGATCTACGCTGTGGGCGAAGCTGCTGGCACGCATGGCGTCACGCGTCCCGGTGGCTCGGCCCTGAATGCGGGTCAAGTCTTTGGCACCCGCGCAGCCGAACACATGGCGAAGCGACCCGCCGAGGCGCCTCAAGGCGACGGCAAGGCGCTGGTTGGCGCAGCGCTGGCCCGCATGGATGCTCTCTTCCGCGCGGACAGCCCCTTCAGCGTTGATGCGCTGCAATCCGAAATTCAGGCGCGGATGAGCGATGACGCCGGGCCGTTCTGTTTTGCAGACCGCGTGAGCGCCGCGCTCAGTGAGGCGCGCGCCCTGACCGCCGCGATCGGTGCGCAAGGCCTCGCCAAGCCACGAGGCAATCAGTTGTCGCGGACGTTGCAATGGCGCCAGATGGCGCTGGCCTCAGAGGCAGTGCTGACGGCACTTGACCACTTCATCGCCCAAGGGGGTGGCAGCCGGGGCGCGCGCGCGATTTGTGATCCCGAAGGCTCGGCCGTGCCCGACACGCGCATTGGGGCGGTCGAGGCATTCCGTTTCCGCGCCGAGACGGCGGAGTTCACCGACGAGCAAATCCTCGTACGCTATGACGGCACCGGCATGGCCGTCAGCAGCCGCAAAAACCGGAGCTTTGATGAAGGCGCCAAGACCTTCTTTGAACGTGATTGGCCAGCATGGCTTACGGGCGCAATCTACGACACCGAAGACGCCTGAGGCCCAGCACGAACAAAAAAGGGCGGAGGAAACCTCCGCCCATTCTCATGTTTGAAAGAACTCCCGCAGGAGTCTTTGAAAGCGCTAGCCCTTAGGCAGCCGTCTTGCGGCGAACCGCAGCAAGACCACCGAGACCTGCGAGCAGCAGCAGCGCAGATGCAGGCAGCGGCACAGGCGCCAAGGAGGTACCGGCGAGCTGCCAGTTCATCGTCTCAGTCGGCGGGTTGTCGCCGTTGACCGGATTGATCTTGAACGTCCAGGTTCCGTAGAGCGTGCCGAGCGGGCCATTGGCGATGTCATAGCTGCCAGAGCCGAGGCCGAGCGTGTCAAACGTCGGCTTGTCTTGGGTGCCGCCACCCGAAGACGTCCCGCCGTCCGCTTTGATCGTCAGTTTGAAATCCAGCGCCGACTTGAGCACGTTCTGCCAAGTCAGAAGCAGATCGAAACCATCCTCGCCGAAATCCATCGTCCAGCCGTCTTTGTAGCTGCCGCCGCCGACGTTGGTCACCGACCCAAAGATCGTGAAGTCATCGGTTGGCGTGAGGAAAGGATTGCCGGTTCCGTTGCTGAAATCTTTAAACATGTCAGCTGCGGGAAGGCCCTCGTAGTTGCCTGACGGTCCACCCTCTCCGACGTTTCCGGCGATCGGAACTGCAGCAGCAGCACCCGCTATTAGGCTCATGCCGGCGCACAATGCCAGCGTTTTTAGGGTATTGTTCATACTTGTCACTCCAAAATAGTCACCCAGGTCAACCTACAGGATTCGCGACAAAAACTATACTTTTTGATGCCTTTTTTTCGTCTTAATTGCCTGGGTGGATTTTTCGGCTCGAACGTCCCGCTCGAAAGAAGTGCCTGATGGTCCGGCTGGAGGAGGCTGCTGCTTTTCTCTCCAAGTCTCGATGTCGGCGACCGCGCCGCCAAGGGCCCGGAATTCAGCGGTGCTCAGTTACCCCTTTCGCGACGTCACTCCCTTCGGAAACCCGACCGCTTAACCTTGCCCTTCCGCCAGGGCCCTCAACGTGCGCATCGTCGGGGGCAACGCGGCCCTGAAACCGGGCCCGAACATGCGCGAAAACGCGCCTGCGGAAAGGCCCGAGAATGTGACCCGATGGGTGAACGCGGTACGCTCAGCATTGAAGAACCGTTCCACCCGCAAGATCGACCCAGGAAGCCGCGTTTCGAACGCATAGGATTGCTTTGGGTCGAAGGCCACGACTTCAAAGCGCGAGCTGGGGCCCGAGAGGGGGATGATTTGCCCGACAGAACCCAACGACATCAGGTCTTCGAGCGACGCAGATTTGAGGCCCTTGTCCCACTGTGACCAGCTGCTGGGCGTGACCCATAGCTGCAAAACCGCGTCCGGCCGCGACGTCGAGACTGTGAAGCTAAAATCCCTGTTGGTGCCAGGGGCGAGTTCGGTTTCGTCGCTGTTCATAGGTTCCTCCACAGCAGGTGAACAGGCCGCCAGCGTCGTTGCAGCAAGACCTGTGAGAATGACGTCTCTACGGTTCATCGATGATCTTCATATGACTGAACCTCATTCATTTTAGACCGCAGCAGGGGCTATTCAACGAGAAAAATGAATGATATTCATTCATAATGGATGATCAGGATCTTAGCCCCGCGCAAAAGAAGAAGTCGTCAGCGATCGTAAGCGCGGCACGGCTCCACTTTGCGACCCATGGATTTGAAGCGACGAAACTCTCAGAAATTGCGCGCGATGCGGGGGTTGCCGTCGGGACGATCTATTTGCGCTACACCAGCAAGGCAGAGCTCCTGGCTGGCGTTCTCGGCGCGGTGGAAGAAGCCTTTTGCGACGCCATCGATACCAAGAAGATCTGGGAAACGCCTTTCCCGGAACGGTTCGCGCTGGTCGTCGAAGGGGTGATGAAAGCTGCCCAGGGGCAGCCGGACCTCCCTGCCCTCATGGCGCTGTCCTCGCTGGCGGCCCCTTCAAACGCGCCAGAGAAGCAACCGATGCTCGAGAAAATCGCAGAGCACATTCAAAGCGGGATTGTTGCGGGCAGTTTGCGCGACGACGTTGATCCGAAACTCGCAGCCCACATGGCGCATGGTATGGTCAACGGCGCCATGCGCGAGCTCATGTCGAACCCGGACCGCGCGCCCAAGGACATGGTCCACCATATCGCGGATGCCTACGCAAAATGGCTGTTGGCGCCATGAGCGGCCGCGCTGTGCTGTCCATTGCGACAGAGGACCTAGAGTTGCCGAACCTCCGCAACTCGATCCGGTATTTTCGAAAGGGCCAGGGCCCGTCCATCCTTTGTGTACATGCAACAGGACATGGATGCGGCGACTTCGCGCCCTTGGCGGATGAGCTTAGCGATCACTACGACTTCACAGCCCTCGATTGGCCGGGTCATGGCGCGTCGGACACGGATCGCGAGGCACCGGACGCCGCGCTATATGCCGACATCATTATCGAGGCCATCGAGACGCTCGGCCTCAACCGACCCATTCTTCTTGGAAATTCGATTGGGGGGGCTGCAGCGATCATTGCGGCTCACAAACGCCCGGATCTGATCTCGGCGCTCTTGCTTTGTAATCCGGGCGGCCTCGCGAAAGTCGACTTCGCCGCACGGATGTTGACCGGGGGCATGGCGCGGATCTTTGCGGCGGGCGCGCGCGGCGCGTCATGGTTTGGGCCGCTCTTCTCTTTCTACTACAAACGCATGATTCTGCCCGGCGCCCCAGATCGTGCGCAACAGATCATAAGTGTCGGACAAGAGATCGCCCCTTTGCTGAGCCAGGCTTGGCGTGGCTTTGGCCAGCAAGATGCAGATATCAGAGCACTCGCCCCTCAGATTGACCTTCCTGTTTGGCTGGCTTGGGCGCGGCAGGACCGGTTCGTGTCTTGGGGGCGCAGTAAGGCCGCGGCCCTCACCTTCCCCCGACACTCGGTCACCTTTTACAAAGGCGGCCACGCGCCATTCCTTGAAGAACTGGACATGTTCAGCCGGGACTTCCGTGCTTTCGCAGATCAGGTTGCGGGGCGTTAGGCCCAGCCGCGCGGATTTTTTTCGTACCAATGTCGAAATGAGCGCCTGTCGCGCCTCATGTCAGTGAAAGCAGGTCTGGATCACG
>JBCBFV010000117.1:0-7522 GCA_038527425.1 Pseudomonadota bacterium | reverse complement strand
CGACGATGCGCCCGGGCTCACAGCCGCAGGAGGCGGCGATGATCGCCTTGGGTTGCGCGTCGTCGATCCGCACGGCGAGTTCGTTGGAGGCAAAGCCACCAAAGACCACCGAATGCACCGCGCCGATGCGCGCGCAGGCCAGCATGGCCATGACCGCTTCAGGCACCATGGGCATGTAGATGATCACACGGTCGCCAACGCCGACGCCCCGTGCCTGGAGCGCACCGGCCAGCAAAGCGACCCTTTCCAAAAGATCCGCGTAAGAGATCTCGTCCCTCTTCCCAGTAATCGGGCTGTCATAGATCAAGGCTGTCTGGGCGCCGCGACCGGCCTCGACATGGCGGTCGATGGCGTTCCAGCAGGTGTTCACCTCGGCATCGGTGAACCATTCATAGAGGGGCGCCCTGCTGTCATCGAGCGCATGCGTCGGCGCTTTTACCCAGTCGATGGCGTTGGCTGCTTCCATCCAGAACCCCTCGGGGTCTGCTTGCCAACCAGCATAGACGTCTTTGTATCCCATGATGTGCCTCTCCGTCGTTCCTGCGGGTGTAGGCGAAGGAAGCTGCCCACGGCAAGAGACTGGTAGCGCCGCCATGACGCACCAGACCTTCTCTCTTGCCTGGGCAGCAGAGATACTAGCCGTATTGAGCGACCGGCGTGCCCGCCAGAGCGGTCATATTGAGAAGGCCCCGCGCCGTGATAGTCGGCGTCACGATGTGGGCCCGGTTGCCCATGCCCATCAGGATTGGCCCGACCTCCAGGCCGCCAGCCTTGTACTTCAGGATGTTGCGCACGCCGGACGCTGCGTCGGCCATGCCGAAGATGAGCACGTTGGCGTCCTGGGTAAGCCGGGAGCCGGGGAAGATGCGCTGGCGGTTGTCGGCGTTAAGCGCCGTGGCCGCGTGCATTTCACCTTCATAGACGAAATCGCGAGGCGCGCTGTCGAGGATCGCCATGGCGCCCCGCATGGTGCGCCCGGTGCCGCAATCCTGATCCCCGAATTGCGACCGGCTTAGCAGCGCGATGCGCGGTTCCACACCAAAGCGGCGGACATGGCGCGCGGCCGCAATCGTCGTCTCAGCGATCTGTTCGGGCGTCGGTTGGTCGTGAACATGTGTGTCCGCGAGGAAGAGGGGGCCATCCTCGAGGATCATCATGGAGAGGGCGCCGATGGGGTGAAGCTCCTCCGCGGTGCCGCTCAGTACTTCGGTAACGTAACGCAGGTGCCAGTGGTACTGTCCGAAGGTGCCGCAGATCAGACTGTCGGCCTCTTCACGCGCCACCATGACCGATGCGATCGCGGTGGAGTTCGTGCGCATGATGGCGCGCGCGATGTCTGGTGTGACCCCGCGCCGGGCCATAAGGCCGTGATAAGTGTTCCAATAGTCGCGGTAGCGCGGGTCGTCGTTCGGATTGACCACGTCGAAGTCGCCAGGTCGGATCTTCAGGCCAGCCCGTTCGCAGCGCGCTTCGATCACGTCAGGGCGTCCGATCAGGATCGGATATTCGCTGAGGTCCTCAAGCGTGGCCTGCGCACATCTTAGCACGCGCTCGTCCTCGCCCTCCGCGAAGACCACTTTTCGAGACGCTGTGGAGGCTGCCTCGAAGACCGGGCGCATGATGAGCGCGGAACGGAAGACCGACCCGTCAAGCCGCTCCTTATAGGCGTCGACGTCTAGCTCTTTGGTGGCCACGCTGGTTTCGATCGCGGCGCCCGCGACGGCCGAGGCAACCACGCCCATCAGGCGCGGATCGAACGGTTTTGGGATCAGGTAATCCGCACCGAAGCTGAGTTGCTCGCCTTTGTAGGCAGCGGCAGCCTCGGCGGAGGTGGTTGCGCGGGCCAACGCTGCGATACCCTCGATACAGGCAATCTTCATCGCGTCGTTGATGTCGGTCGCGCCCACATCCAAGGCGCCACGGAAAATGAACGGGAAACACAGTACGTTATTGACCTGATTGGGAAAATCGCTGCGCCCTGTTGCGATGATCGCGTCAGGAGCCACAGCCCGTGCATCCTCGGGAAGGATCTCAGGTGTTGGGTTCGCGAGCGCAAAGATGATGGGGCGCGTGGCCATCTTCTCCACGTGCTCAGGCTTGAGCACGCCGGGGCCGGACAGGCCGAGGAAAAGGTCTGCACCCTCGATCACATCGCCCAGCGTGGCGGGTGACGTACCTTGTGCATAGGCATCCTTCTGCGGGGTGGAGTTGCCGCGGCCCTCATAGACGAGCCCGTCGATATCGCAGAGCCAGACATTCTCGCGCTTCACACCGAGCTTTAGAAGCATGTCGAGGCATGCGATCCCAGCGGCACCGCCGCCGGTAGAGACGATCTTGATGTCTTCGAACTTCTTGTCCGCCACACGCAGGGCGTTCGTGGCTGCCGCGCCCACGACGATCGCCGTGCCGTGCTGGTCGTCATGGAACACCGGGATGTTCATGCGTTCGCGGCAGAGCTTTTCAACGATGAAGCAGTCAGGCGCTTTGATGTCTTCCAGATTGATCGCACCGAAAGTGGGCTCAAGCGCGCAAACGATATCGGCGAGCTTCTCTGGATCTGTCTCGTCCACTTCAATGTCGAAGCAATCGATATTGGCGAACTTCTTGAAGAGGACGGCCTTGCCTTCCATCACCGGCTTTGAGGCGAGCGCGCCGATATTGCCGAGGCCTAAAACTGCCGACCCGTTTGAGACCACCGCGACCAAGTTGCCACGTGCGGTATAGTTGCTCGCCTTGGCGGGATCCGCGTGTATCGCGCTCGAAGCCTCGGCAACGCCAGGGCTGTAGGCGCGCGCCAGATCACGCCCGTTCGCCAATGGCTTCGTCGCCCTGATCTCTAGTTTCCCCGGTTTCGGCAGCCGATGATAAGCGAGCGCTGGGCTCTCTTTCTCGGGTACATCCTTGTCTGCCATGGGTCCTCCTCGGGGCGCTCAGCTAGATAGTTTAACGTTAAACTAATTCTGTATAGGCGGTTTTGTCTCTTGTCGATATCGTTCCTATTCGTGCGGCATTTACAAGCCCTCGCGGCTTGCTAACTTCGCACGAGAAGGGGAGAGACATGCAAAATATCCGGGCCGAAGTCGTTTTACCTGCGCGCGATGTGCGCGAGGACATTCCCTTCTTCACAAAAAAGCTGGGGTTTCGGCTGGACGAAATCTATCCTGCAGACGATCCGCAGGTGATTGTGCTGTCAGGCTACGGTCTGCGTGTTCGCTTTGATCAAAGCCTCGACAGCCCTCCGGGACACTTGCGCATTCTTTGCGATGATCCAGTGCTGATTGCCGGGGGCGAAACCGCCCTGACCGCGCCATCGGGTACGCGGGTCGAGATCGTCCCACTCGCACCCCCAGTCGTCATGCCCGACACCGAGCATGAGTTCACGGTGCGCCGGATTGCGGACCAAGCACCTTGGGTGGTTGGCCGCGCGGGCATGCACTACCGCGATCTCATCCCTTCGCGCCTTGGGGGATCGATCATCGCCTCTCACATCCGCATCCCGGATGGCGGGCCGGTGCCAGACATGGTGCATTATCACTCCATTGGCTTTCAGCTGATCTTTTGTCTCAAGGGCTGGGTCGATCTCGTCTACGAGGATCAGGGCGAACCCTTCCGTCTTGAGGCCGGCAATTGCGTCATCCAGCCACCGGAAATCCGCCACCGCGTGCTCTACGCCTCCGACAATATCGAGGTAATCGAGATTGGCGTGCCGGCGGAGCATGTGACGACGATCGATCATGATCTTGAACTCCCCACCAGCGAATTCCGCCCTGAGCGGGAATGGGACGGCCAAACTTTCGTCCACCACCGCGCAGAGAACGCCACTTGGGAGCCCTTCCGGCTGAGTGGATTCACAAGCCGCGACACGGCGATTGCCGAGCACACAAAGGGCGTGGCGAGCGTTCATGTCGTGCGCGCAGGCGATGGCACCTCTGACTGGGCGGCCCACGACGCCGACATTCACTTCAGCTTCGTTATGTCGGGCAAGGTCACGCTGGAAGGTGAGGGCCAGGAGGCGCAGGCGCTCACAGACGGGGATGCGTTCGTGATCCCGCCGGGTCTGCGCACGCGTTTGTCGTCGCCGAGTACAGACCTTGAAATATTGGAAGTGGCATTGCCGGGGAGTTTTGCCACAAGCCAAGGCTAGCGCCCTAGGGCGCGCAGGTCACAGACGCAAAATGCGCGCAAAAATCTGAGGTCGGTCGCTTGCCATTCGCGGCGCCGCTGGACAGAGTCGTCCAATGTCTGATGATCTTCTCGCTGCTGCCCGCGCCGTGCGTGAAAACGCTCACGCGCCCTACTCGAAATTCAAAGTTGGGGCCGCCGTGCGCACAAAAAGTGGCGCCATCTATGCCGGTTGCAATGTCGAGAACGTGGCTTACCCCGAAGGCACATGCGCAGAAGCGGGCGCCATTGCCGCCATGGCCGCTGCGGGAGAATACGACATCGTCGAAGTGGCCGTCATTGCCGACAGCCCCGAACCCGTGCCCTGCTGCGGCGGGTGCCGGCAGAAGCTTGCTGAATTCGCGGCCCGTGACGTCACGGTGACGCTGGCGACGACTGATGGAAAGACGCTTAGCACCACCGTGGGCGATCTTCTTCCCGGCGCATTCGATGCCTCGCACATGGACTCAGCCTGATCCATGGATGCCCGTCTGCTGATCGACAATCTCAGGCAAGGTATTCGCCCTTCGCCAGACGCGCTCGCCGCTTTTGCGCAGGGCTTGGGCGACGGCCGAGTGAGCGACGCTCAAGCGGGTGCTTTTGCCATGGCCGTGTGCTTGCAGGGGCTCGGCGAGGAAGGTCGCGTCGCGCTGACGAAAGGCATGCGCGACTCCGGCGATGTCATGAACTGGGATCTGCCCGGCCCCGTCTTGGACAAGCATTCCACCGGAGGGGTGGGGGACGCCGTTTCCCTGCTGCTCGCCCCGATGCTCGCGGCTCTGGGAGCGTTTGTTCCCATGATTTCGGGACGTGGTCTTGGTCATACAGGGGGCACCCTCGACAAGCTCGAAGCCATCCCCGGCGTGTCGACCAAAGCGAGCGCGGAGGAAATGCGCGCCATTGTGCGCGAAACCGGCGCCGCGATTGTAGGGCCGACGGATCGGATCGCGCCCGCGGATGGGCGGCTCTATCGAATTCGCGATGTAAGTGGGACTGTTCCGTCGCTTGATCTGATCACGGCCTCGATCCTCTCGAAGAAGCTCGCAGCCGGGCTCGGCGCCTTGGTGCTGGATGTCAAAGTAGGATCGGGCGCGATCATGCGTACGCCGGAGGATGCAAAAGAGCTGGCCCAAAGCCTTGTGAAGACGGCGAATGGGGCAGGGTGCCCGACCTGCGCGCTCGTCACCGACATGTCGCAACCGCTCTTGCCGTCGCTTGGTAACGCGCTGGAAATCCATGATGTTTTGTCAATCCTGAGGGGCGAGGCACGCGGGCCTATTGTTGAAGTCGCCCTCGCCCTTGGTGCTGAACTCCTGGTGCTCGCGCGCGTCGTGTCGTCTGAGGCGGAGGCGAACCTGAAGCTTACCCGTGCGCTTGAGTCCGGACGTGCGGCTGATCGTTTCGCGCAGATGATCGCGGCGCAGGGCGGTCCGTCTTCCTTGCTGGAGCGACCCGGCGATCACCTCGCCAGCACGCCGGTACAGCGCCCGGTTCCTGCGCCTGCGGGCGGCTACCTCGCGTCTTGGGATGGTACGATGCTTGGCCACGCCGTGGTCGAACTTGGGGGCGGTCGTCGCGTTGAAACGGACCAGATCGACCCCGCTGTGGGCCTTTCTCACGTGGCACCTATTGGCACGAGCCTCGAGGCCGGCGCCCCACTTGCGTTCGTTCATGCAGCGACCGAAGAGGCCGCCGATGCGGCCGCAGCGGCGGTGTTTGAAGCGGCGAGGATCAGCGCCGACCGCCCAGCGGCGCCGGATCTTATCCATGATCGGATCATGCCATGACGCGAGCCTTTCTCGTCGTGATGGACTCAGTCGGATGTGGAGGTGCGCCTGACGCCGCTGAGTTTGGCGACAAAGGATCGAATACGCTTGCCCATATCGCGGCGGCCTGTGCTGCGGGCGATGCAAATGAGGGGCGGAGCGGTCCGCTACACCTCCCTCACTTGGCGGCGCTAGGGCTGAACGAGGCGATCCTTCTGGGGTCAGGCGTCGATGCAGGGCTCGGCCCGCATCAAAGCGGGTGGTACGGCGCCGCAACAGAAGTCTCCCCAGGCAAAGATACCCCAACCGGGCATTGGGAGCTTGCCGGGCAGCCCGTACCTTGGGATTGGCACTACTTCCCGACCGTCATCCCCGCATTCCCAGAGCATGTGCGCCAAGCGGCGGCGCGGGCCGCCGGGACAGATGGCGTTCTGGGCAACTGCCATGCGTCGGGCACCGAGATCATCGACCGTCTGGGTGAAGAGCACCTCAAGACAGGCATGCCCATCTGCTACACCTCGGCGGATAGCGTCTTCCAAATCGCAGCTCATGAGGAAGGTTTCGGTCTCGAGCGGCTTCTCGCGATGTGCAAGGCCCTCGCGCCGATGCTGCACGAGATGAAGGTGGGTCGCGTCATTGCGCGCCCCTTCGTCGGTGAACCTGGGAGCTTCTCCCGCACATCCAACCGCAAAGACTACGCCGTCGCGCCCCCGGCGCCCACCTTGTGCGACTGGGCATATGATAGCGGCCGACCGGTTCATGCTGTGGGTAAAATTGGGGATATCTTCTCCATGCAGGGGATCACTGATGTGGTGAAAGGCCCGGACGCGGAGCTGATGGAGCACCTCGTGAAGCTCACGCAAACTGCCGAGGACGGCTCCTTCACCTTTGCCAATTTTGTGGAATTCGACAGTCTCTACGGTCATCGCCGCGACGTGTCAGGTTACGCCCGCGCGCTTGAATGGTTCGATAGCCAGCTGCCTCGCGTGCTGGCTGGACTGGGGGAGGGCGACATGTTGGTACTCACGGCCGACCACGGAAATGACCCCACCTGGCAGGGCACGGAACACACCCGCGAAAGGGTGCCTGTACTGATCACGTCGCAAGGCCGAGGCGCGCTGCCTGCGCTGCACTTTGCCGATGTCGCCGCAACCATCGCCGCCCATCTGGGCGTGCCCGCGCAGGGCCCGGGGAGGGCCGTACTATGAGCTGGAAACAAACACCGAAGGTCGAACTGCACCTGCACCTAGAAGGCGCCGCGCCACCCTCGTTCATTCGAGGCCTCGCCTCCGAAAAAGGCGTCGATCTCAGTGAGATTTTCAAAGAGGACGGCGGCTATGCCTACCGCGACTTCGATCATTTCCTCTCTGTCTACGAGGCGGCGTGTTCCGTGCTCACCGGCCCTGAAGAGTTCCATCGCCTGACCCAAGCCGTGCTCGAAGAGCTCGCCGAACACGGGGTGGTCTACGCCGAGACTTTTGTTAGCCCTGACTTCTGCGGCGGTGGCGATCTCGAAGCCTGGAAAGACTACTTGGCCGCGATGCAGGAGGCCCATGTCGAGGGCGTGACCTTGAAAGGTATCATCACGTGCATTC
>JBCBFV010000116.1:0-7550 GCA_038527425.1 Pseudomonadota bacterium | reverse complement strand
ACAGATCGCCCATCGTCCCTGCCGCGCGCGTTTCCGTGCGCCAGTTGGCTGGCTCATCGGGGCCGCCGCTGAAGCCTCCGGCCTCGTGCACATGGTGGGCTTCAACTACATCCGCACGCCCGCCTCGCAGTTCGCCTACCAGCTGCTGCAAAAAGGCCGGATCGGCAAGATCACCTCGTTCCGCGGCGAACACACCGAAGACTTCCTCGCCGACCCCGATGAGCCCGCCAACTGGCGCACGGAAACGCGCGCGGCAGGGACGATGGGCGATCTGTCGCCCCACCCGATCAACTGCGCGCAGCGGCTCATGGGCCCGATTGAAGAACTCCACGCCATGGTCGAAACCGTCCATGCGGATCGTGGCGGCGTGGCGGTCAAGAACGACGACCAGGCGACGTTGCTTTTGAAATTCGCCAGCGGTGTGAGCGGCAGCCTCTTCTGCTCGCGCGTCGCGACAGGCCGCAAGATGGGCTACTGCTACCAGATCGACGGCACGAAAGGTGCAATCCGCTTTGACGGCGAAGATCAAAACGCGATCTGGCTCTACCTGCGCGACGGGCCCGAGGCAGAACAGGGCTTCCGCAAAATCCTCACCGGGCCCGCCCATCCCGACTACCTCCCCTTCTGTCAGGGGCCGGGACACGGTACAGGCTACCAAGACCAAATCATCATCGAGGCAAAGGACTTCCTGGAGGCCATCGCCGCAGGAGAGGCGCGCTGGCCCACCTTCCATGAGGGCATGGAGGTGAATCGGGTGGTCCACGCATCACACGTATCTTCAGAGACCCGAAGCTGGGTCAAAGTAGCTGATTTCTAAGGGCGGGAGACCAAGAATGGCAAAGCTCAACTGGGGCATGATCGGCGGCGGCAAGGGGAGCCAGATTGGCCCGGCCCACCGTCTTGGCGCCCAAGCCGATGGGAATTTTGTGCTCGCTGCAGGCGCGCTCGACATCGACGCCGAAAAAGGCCGCGCTTTCGCGGATGAGCTCGGCATCGCGCCTGACCGCGCTTATGCCGATTGGCAGGAAATGCTCACGGGCGAGAAAGACCGTGAAGATCGGATCGATCTTGTCACCGTGGCCACGCCGAACTCCACACATTTCGAGATCACCAAGGCCTTCCTCGAGGCCGGCTTCCACGTGCTCTGCGAAAAGCCCATGACGATGACCGTTGAAGAGGGTGAGGAGATCGTGAAGGTCGCCCGCGCCTCCGGCAAGATCTGCGCGGTGAACTACTGCTACTCCGCCTATCCGATGGTCCGCGAGATGCGCCAGATCGTGCAATCGGGCCAGATCGGCAAGGTGCGCCTGGTGGTGACGAACTTCTCCCACGGGCACCACGGCGACGCCACCGACGCCGACAACCCGCGCGTCCGCTGGCGCTATGACCCGGCCATGGCGGGCGTCTCCGGCCAGTTCGCAGACTGCGGGATCCATGCGCTGCACATGGCGAGCTTCATCGCCTGTGATGAGGTGGCGAGCCTCTCGGCTGACTTCGCCTCCACCATCTCGTCCCGCACGCTCGAAGACGACGCGATGATCAACTTCCGCATGGAAGGCGGCACGGTTGGGCGTCTTTGGACCTCCTCGGTGGCGATCGGACGTCAGCACGGCTTTGACATCCAGGTCTTTGGCGAAACGGGCGGCATGCGCTGGCGCTCGGAAGAGCCTAACCAAGTCTACTACACGCCTGTGGGCGGCCGGACGCAGATCATGGAAAAGGGTGAAGGCGGGCTCTCCGACGAGGCTACGCGCCTCTCGCGCGTCGCGATTGCGCATCCCGAAGGCTTCCCGCTTGCTGTCGCCAACATCTACGTCGATCTCGCGGCGGCCATCCGGGGCGAAGCCTACGGCGCACTCCCCACGGCTGAAGACGGGCTACGCTCCATGATGGCAGTGCATCAGGCTGTGGCCTCCGCCAAGGCGGACGGCGCATGGGTCAACGCCGTGCCACCGCTCCTCGCGAAAGACTAAGCGACCGCGAGTTCGGGCACCTGTTCGCCCAGGAAGACCACATCTGACCAAGAAACCCCAGTCGTTCCCAACAGGACGATCTGGGCTTCGATCGTGCGCTGATCCGCGTTTTCATAGACGAGCGTGAGAACCGTCGAGCCGCTGTCCCCGGAAGGCACTTCCTCGAGCCGTGCCTCGCTGAGAACGCCGTTCTCCGTGACTGCATCAGCGTCTACGGTCAGCACGTCCACACCGGGCTGGAAATCCGTGATCTCGGCAATTTGGTTGCGATAGACATCGTCAAAGAAGAGCGCCTCACTGCCAGATAGCGCAATAAAATCATCGACTTCCTGAAGGAGCACGTCTTCGGTCTGAATGACAAAGGTATCCGCGCCTGAGCCGCCAGCAGCCCGAGGCGCAAGGCCATTTTGGTAGCCCTCAAGATCAGAGGCAACGCGCGTATCAATGACGATCGTATCATCCCCAGACCCACCATCAGCGCTCTGAACGATCTGAGCTTCAGCGTTCCCGAGGCCCTGAAGATGGATCAGGTCGTCGCCAGCATCCCCGCTATAGGCGCCGGGCGCGCCAAAGATCGTGCCTGTTGGGTCGTCAATTTCCACGCCGTCGCTGAGGGTATCGTCACCTTCGCCACCGAACACGATGCCTTGGGTGATCGCCTCGATGAAATCATCACCCGAGCCGCCTTCGACGCCCACAAGACCGGTGCCAAAAACGGCGATCGTATCGTTGCCCGCACCGCCGCTGACGCTGCCCGTTTCGGCAGCGACAGCAATCACGTCGTCCCCGCTGCCACCGTCGTAAATGCCAAGGTCCGTGGACGGATCCGCGTCGACGATCGTGTCGTCGCCGGCACCCGCCTCAACGCTTGTGGAAAGCTCGCCCTCGGTGACTGTAATGAGGTCATCGCCCGCAGTTCCGGAGACAAAACCGCTCTCATCTACGGTGATTTCTTCGCCCTCGGCGCTCACACTCGTGCCGCTCAGCAGCAACCCGACGAGACTGCCCCCGAAGAGCAAAAACAATGCCGCCAGTTCCATAACCGTAACCTCTGAACTCAATCAACAAACGTAAGCTGTTGGAGAGGTTACATATTCAGCTGGTGGAGTCCATATCTACCTTGAGTGGCCGCAGCGTGCCCCGCTCCACGAGCTCGCAAGGAAAAAGATGCGCCTCAGGCGGTCTATCCCCGGTGAGCATGTCGTCAACGAGGTTGATTGAGGCGGACACGATCTCCTCAATAGGGTTGCGGAGCGTGGTGAGGTTGTTGCTCTCCCACCCGGCCATTTCCATATCGTTGACCCCGACAAAGCCAATGTCGCCCGGCACGTCGAGCCCGAGCGACGTTGCAGCCGACAGCGCTCCGATCGAGAGCACATCATCACCGCAGAAATAGGCCTCCGCCCGTTCGCCAGACAAAAGACGCAGCATCTCGGCACGCCCGGCTTGGAACGAATAGGCCTCGGCAAACGACGTGCCCGCAAGCCGCCCGGGATGTTCTGCCATTACTTGCATGAAGCCCGCCAAACGATCCTGCGTGGACGTCGCGCCCGCGGGACCGGCCATCATGCCAATGCGCTCATATCCGCGCGACAACAACGTCTGTGCTGCAATGCGTCCGGCCGCGACGTTGTCTATCCCGACCACATGAACCCGCGGGTTGGGTCGATGACGCCCAAACGAATGCACGACGGGGACGCCTGCATCTTGAAAGGAATGCGCAAAGCTCTCAGGCAAGGTCGACGACGCCACGATCACCGCGTCGACGGAATATTGCTGCAAAAGCGCCAATGACCGCGCAGGGTCAGTCTCATCGGTCAGGTTCACCAAAAGCGGCCTGAGCCCGCGCGCTTGGAGACTGCGGGTCAGTAAATCGAAGACGTTTAGGAAGATCGGGTTGCGGAAGTTGTCTGAGACCAATCCTATGAGTTTCGTGCGCCCTGTCGTCAGCGACGATGCCAGAAAGTTGGGTGAATAGCCGAGCTCGTCAGCGGCCTGTCTCACCTTGGCGCGTGTCTCGTCGGACACCGACGCACCTTCGGTGAAGGTGCGCGACACTGCGGACCGAGATACCCCTGCGCGTTCCGCGACGTCTTTGAGCGTGATTGCCATGGTCGGAACGTCGCCTGCAGCGCGTTCTACGTCAACGCTTATCGCTGGGGCACCGCTGGCGGGGCCGTGGTCGCGGGACGACCATCAAGTATTCTCGCTTTGCAGTTCTGCGAAAACATCGGCCGCGCGCTCAGCCCACATGCGGTACACCGCCGGGCCCGGATGAAAACCATCTGCGGCCATAGCCGAGGTCTCGAGCGGAAAATTGACAGGCAGATGGGCAATGCGCGGCGCGTCTTTGATCACCGATTGGAGGCAGGCGTCAAAGCGTTCCGCGCGCGCGCCAAGGACGGATCGCAAAGGGTCAGGAAGAAGTGGGAAGTCTTGGATGGGTGGCAGTCCCGATACGCAGACCAAGGGCGTACCGAAGAGGTCGTCGATCGTTCTGATCAAGTCACGATAGCCATTCTGCCAAGCGCCCAAGCTGACCCCGTTCTTCGTGTCATTCACGCCCAGCGCGATGAGTACAAAGTCAAACCGCTCGGGCGGGCATGCGCTGAGCGTTTTGAGCGTACTTCGAACCGTTGCCCCTGACTTCGCGATGACCTTCCAACCGATGGGGGCATCAACGCACATCGCCCGCGCCAATTGCCCGGCGAGCGCCTCGGACTGATGGCTCACCCCTACACCGGCGGCAGAGCTATCGCCGAGGATCAAGAACCGTTGCGCATCCACGGCGCCAGCCTCGCTTTCGCGGGGGCCGGCGGCCTCCGGCAGGCGCGACGCGCGCGCAGCGGTCCACAAGGCCTGGCACAGGATCAAAGGGGAAAGAGCGAACGTTTGGAGCGGCATCATCGGATGGTAGGATCGATCAAGGGCGCAGTGTGCGCGCCTCAATATAGCCCAGCCGCATGAATTCCCTAGCCATTTGCCTGTTCTGAATTTCGCCTCTTCGTAGTCACGGTCCATAAATGGCCTGACTGCCTGAAGACCTACGGATCCGTTTTGCGCGGGGTAGATCGAAGACGGCTCCACTCTTCAGCCAAGGTCTCGATACTGCCGACATCAAACAAAAGCGCGATGGGTTCGGCAATTTGCCCCACGAGGGCGAGACAATACCCTTGCGGATGCACGAGGAGCGGAAGGTCATCGCTCAGCGCTGCGGCAGGCGAGGTATCCGCCAACAACACGCGGTGCGCGACCCACGTCGCTACCTCCTCCGGAACCTCGTCGGAGACCTTCGTTTCAGCCTGGCTGTTCTGATCATAATAAACGGCCAACAAGTCTTGCGAGGCATGCGCCACAAGGCGTTCGAGCGCCTCAATTGCGCTCAAGGGAAGCGGGCTGCTTTCAGCCTCGGCGTAGAGTTCAGCAGCCGGCACCCCCACCCCGCGCATGTCAGTAGACGCATCGAAGGCGGCTGCGGTGAATGAGAGTTCCTCTGCCGTCTCAAGGGCGGCATCTATCGTATCGCATATGTCGGCGAGGTTCTCGGGAGAGCAGGCGTCTAAACCGTCTTCCCCGGCATGAGAGGGTTCTCGCATGTCGCTCAAGCCCATCAAGCGACCGTCGCGGGCAACGATGCACAGGATACGGCGCCCACTGGCAAAGAATTCGATACGGCGTGGAAGGATCGTGCGGTCTACACACTCCGCAACGAAACTGAGTCTTTCCGCCCGAGTTGTGCAAATGGCCCGATCTCGAGCGAACGGCCCGGAAGAGGCCGCGCGCTGCAACACGGCACGAAACTCAAGACTGCCAGTGTCGGAGAGGAAAGAGGCCATCCGTGCACCCTATTCCGCCGCGCGAAGATATGCCCGACCACGCTCCTCCACCCCGCGGATCGGGGCACTGGGCGAGAAGAGGAGGCAAAGCGCCTCCGCGCGTTTGGCAGTGTCGCGAATGAAGAGGCGCGTGCCCGTCGCAGATACGGCCACAGCCAGTGTTTCTTCACTACCGTCGCTGGCATGCAATAGGGCCGCGCCTTCATGGCAAAGGGCGTCAAACTGCTCCTGCCCGACAGGGATTTCTGCCGACGTCAAAAGGCAGGTCCTGGACGACAAATCGGCCAACACAGCAAGTTCGCATCCCATGAGGTTGCGACGCAGGGGACCAAGCCCGGATATTGCGGGTGATTCACTCACGACGCGACTATGCGCATCGGGAGTTAAGCAACTGCTACCGCGTACTTAATCTGGCCATGAAACCGTTGGTTGAGTGAGGCTTAGCCTCGGCTGCTGCTCACCGGGAAAACCCGTCTTGGCACGATGGCACCGGGCACCAAAGGGCGTAGCGGCCGGGTGGGCGTGCGCGCCGGTGGCCGTGGCACGGGCTTGAAATCGAGCGGCGCCCGCTCTTCCAACCGCGCCTCTGCGTCGATTTCTGTGCACCAGCGCTGGATCAAATCCAAAATGCCCGTCACCCCCTCCAGGCCACCGCCGGTAGCGTCGGGCGAGCCGACGAGCGACACAGGCAGGACCGACGCAAACTCCGGCGCCGCTTCAATCTCAATCCGGCGCAGCAAGCGCATCCGTTCGCTTTCAGATGTCACTTGATCCATGCGCGTGACGAGCAAGGCGCTTCGTTTGCGGAGCTTCTCAGGCATCTCTTCCCATAGCGCCGCCTCCGATTGCCGCCAGGCTTGGTTCGCGGGCGTGCACCAGAAGACCATGTCGATCTGCGGAAAGAGCATTTCCCAGCTCTCAAAATCCATGTTGGGGTCGGAACTTCCAGGAAAATCAATGAGTTCCGCAATCTCGAGAATGCGCGCCTCAAGATGGGCGAATACAACACGGGCGTCGTTTGGGCTCAGCTCGTTTACGCGTGAAAAGTCCAGCGGGACTTCCTCGTTGTCGGCGTTGATGTAATGGCATCCGTCGCCCGCGCGATACCATACAGGTGGCAATTGGGTGGGCGTGGCCATGACCGGAGATGCCGTGCATCCCAACAGCAGGTTGGCCAAGGTGCTTTTGCCCGCGCTGAATTCCCCCATCAGGGCGATACGGGGCGGGCTCTTCGGTGGTCTTTGATGATCTGATATCTGCATGGTGCTAACAAACTGAGATAAGTTACTAGGTGCGATGCTCCCGCAGCATCGGGCGGCGCCTCACACGGCGCGGCTGGACCGGCCCGTCAGGAACTTCGACTGGCTCCGTTGGCACAACCCCATGGAGCTGATCGGCGAGGAACTCTGCCGGTCGACGTTTGAGAACTTCGGTGTAGGGCTGGACGCAGTCCTGGCGAAGCTGCGCAACGAGGCCTCGTGCCTCCTCTTCCAAGAGGCTCGCGAAATCCTCCGCATAGGCTTCAGGGTTTCGTTTGCGCCAAAAGCGCGTCCACCAGCTGCCCTTCAGGTCCAAAGCAATCACGCTCCCAAGCTCCACTGCGGGCGGGGCTGGTGGAATGGGCTCCGGCAGAATCTCGATGCTTTCCCCATCAGGCTCTGCGGCCTGCATCAGGAGATGAGACAGGGCGCCCGCCGCCTCGGCCATCTGGCGTTCCGCCGCGCGGCTCGCTGTCGACACA
>JBCBFV010000115.1:0-7558 GCA_038527425.1 Pseudomonadota bacterium | reverse complement strand
GACACGTTCTCGGCGGCGATGATCCGGGCGCATAACGATGCCAACATGCTCTCACTCGGGGCGCGGGTGTTGGGTGAAGGTCTGGCGCTTGAGATCGTGGATGCGTTCCTGAGCACTGAGTTTGAAGGCGGTCGTCACGCCACACGCGTGGGCATGATTGAGGACCCGTCATGATCCGGTTCGTTGGTGCCCTCCTCGCGCTCAGCGGCGCGGCGCATGCTCAGTCAGCAGCGGAGATCCGTCTCGCCACCGAGATGCTGAGCGAGATGCAGCGGCCCTCTTTCGACAATGACCGCGAGTATTGCGGGTATCTGGCTTATGACGTGAACGGCACGCTGGTGGCGACGCCGATCTCAGAAGGCGAGCAGAGCTCGTGCCAGTATGACGGACCGGAAGACGGCCTTGTGATGGTGGCCTCGATCCACACGCACGGGCGCTATGACCAGGATGTCCCGGCGGAGTTTCCTTCCGTGGGCGATATCGAAGCTGACGAAGATGAAGGCGTCGATGGCTTTGTCGCAACCCCGGGTGGCCGCCTTTGGTATGTCGATACCGAGGACATGATCGTCCGCCAGCTTTGCAGCCTGAACTGCCTGCCGCAGGACCCGCGCTTTCGTGCGGGAGACGATGGCGTGATCGAGATGTCTTACACCTATCAGGAGCTCCTGCTGCTCGAGTCCGAGTAGAGGCCTGCATGGGTGGTATTCCGCCCAGCTCGGCAGCCGACCCGCGCGATTAATCTGATCTCAACCAGTTTGCGCGGGAATGCTGAATGCGGGCCCCTGCAGGCTCGATCCACTCGGGGAGACTTGCATTGACGTTTCTGTCCTATTCGTTGCTCGCAATCGGGGCATTGGCCGCGGCGATCATCTTGCAATTGAAAGCAAAGCCTAAAGCCATCCGCGTGCCCGTCAGGGACCGTTCCAATCAACGCCCTCCGCCTCCACGACAGTAAGGCTGCCATCTGGCAAGGGCCTCATAAGCTTGGCCGCGCACTCTTGGTCGGCGCCGAACCATGTGGTGAATTCTGGGGGCTGAAGGATCACGCCCATCCGGTGATGGATATCGACCACATCTGCATTCGGTTCGCAGGTCACCGTCGCAACCTGTGGAACTTCAAGCCCTCCGGGCGCTTGCCAAACGTCATAGATCGCCGCGAAGCCCATGAGCCCACCGTCATTTGGCGAAATGCGCCAGGCGGTCTTTTTGCGCTTTTCGCCGGTCCATTCGTACCAACCCTGTGCGGGCACGATGCAGCGCTTCACGCCCTCAAAGGCGCTCTTGTCGAAAACGGTCTCTGAGCGGGCGTTCACGAGCACCTCCATGACCGGGCGGCCACGAGCGTTCTTGCGCCCCTGTGGGATGAGCCCCCAGCGCATCATCCGGAACCCGTCTTCGGTGAGTGTTAGAACCTCTTGCCCCGGGGACACATTGAAGCGCGGAGGTTGGTCCTCGCAGGCCGCCCCCGCCCAATCGCTGATCTCCACCGCATCGGCGGCAAGAAACAAGCGCCCCGGCACTAGTCTAGCGTCTCAATGAGTTCGAGAACGCTGGGCCCCATATGCCCGACGATTGCCTCCACGCCTTTGGCTGAAGGATGGATGCCATCTGGCTGTATGAACTCACCTAATTGCGCAGGTACATCTCCTTGGTCAGCAAATACCGCGAAGAAGCTGTCATAGAAGACCGCGCCGTAGCTTTCGGCAAGTTCGGGATAGAGCCCATCGAAGGCGGCCTTGTAATCAGGGCCATAGTTGCCCGGCGCTTCCATCCCGACGAGGAGCACCGCGACCTCTGCCTCCGACGCGGCCTGTAAGATGCCTTCGATGTTTGCCCGGCTCAAAGCAGGATCAATGCCGCGCAGTAGGTCATTACCCCCCAAGGTCACAATCATCGCGTCCACGTCTGGGGTCAGCGTCCAACCTACGCGCGAGAGCCCGCCTTGCGTTGTGTCCCCGGAAACGCCCGCGTTGATCAGCGTCACCTCAGCACCGGCCTCGGTCAACCAAGCCTCCATCTGGGGCACAAAGCCTTCCGCCTCTGACAGTCCAAAGCCTTGGGTTAAACTGTCGCCTAAAGCAGCAATCGTGACCGGTTCGGCAGCCAAAGGGGCGCCAAACATCACAAAAGCAGCGGCTATGATGTTGCGCATTCTTACATCCACCCCATATCGCGCTCTAACAAAGGAGCTCTTCATGCCTGTTCTCAGCCTCGCCGACGTGTCGCTCTCACTCAAGGGAAACGCGGGCATGGTCGATATCCTCCACGGCGTCAGCTTGGATGTCCGTGAAGGGGAGACTCTGGCGCTCATCGGGCCCTCCGGATCAGGCAAATCTTCGCTCCTCATGGTCATGGGCGGGCTCGAACGGGCAACGGGTGGGTCCGTGGAGGCCCTGGGACAAGACCTCACCAACCTTTCCGAGGACGAACTCGCACGTTTTCGCAGGCAACATATGGGTGTTGTTTTTCAGTCCTTCCACCTCATCCCAACAATGACCGCGTTGGAGAATGTGGCTGTTCCGCTGGAACTCGCCGGGGCAGCAGACGCGTTCGACCGCGCTGAGGCGGAGCTGGAGGCGGTAGGCCTCGCGCACCGAATGGATCATTTCCCGGCGCAGATGTCAGGGGGCGAACAACAGCGCGTCGCGTTGGCCCGCGCTGCTGCACCGCGCCCGCAACTCCTCCTCGCGGACGAGCCCACAGGCAATCTCGATGGCACGAACGGCGCCGCCATCACCGATCTGCTCTTTGGCCTGCAAGAGAGGCATGGCGCCACTCTGGTGCTTGTCACGCATTCCCGCACGCTGGCTGAGAAATGCTCGCGCGTGGTGCAACTGCGCGACGGCAGCATTGAGGATGGTCAGGCGCTAGAGGCCGCTCAGTGACCCTCGCCTGGGCCTTCGCGCGCCGTGAGCTACGCACGGGACTGCGCGGCTTTGGGATCTTTCTCGCCTGTCTGGCGCTTGGTGTGGCCGCGATTGCGGCTGTGGGCTCGGTCCGCGCCTCCATCGAGGCAGGACTGGCTGAAGAAGGCGCCGCACTCCTGGGCGGCGACGCTGAAATAGAGTTCACCTACCGCTTCGCTACCGAGGAAGAGCGCGTCTGGATGGATGGTCGCGCCGAAAAAGTCAGTGAAATCGTCGATTTCAGGTCTCTCGCCGTGGCGGATGTCGATGGCGTGACCGAGCGCGGGCTGACACAGGTTAAAGCCGTCGACAGCGCTTATCCCTTGATCGGCGAGGTTGATCTGACGCCCAAAATCGATCTCAGCGCGGCTCTCGGCGGCACCGGCGCCGTGATGGAACGCGTGCTCGCCGACAGGATGGGCCTCTCTATTGGCGACACGTTCAGCTTGGGCACGCAGGAGTTCGTGCTCACCGCGCTCATCGTGAAAGAGCCCGATAGCTCAGCCGGTAATTTCGGGCTCGGACCAAGAACCATCGTGTTGCGCGAAGACTTGCGCAACAGCTCTCTCCTCGAGCCCGGAACGCTCTTTTCCACCAAGTACAGATTGGATTTGCCAGAAGGCACTGACTTGGCGGCGGTTGAGGCCGAAGCACAGGACCGCTTCGCTGAGAACGGCCTGCGTTGGACGGACGCGCGCAACGGGGCGCCTGGCATCAGCGAATTCGTTGATCGCCTCGGGGCGTTCCTGATCCTCGTTGGCCTATCAGGCCTCGCCGTGGGAGGGGTCGGGGTGAGCGCCGCCGTGCGCGCCTATCTGGCCACCAAGACGTCGGTCATCGCGACGCTGCGCACGCTTGGGGCGGCACGCTCGACGATCTTTCAGACCTACTTCCTCCAGATCGGGATCTTGACGCTGCTCGGCGTTGCCATCGGTCTGGTTCTCGGCGCCGTGCTTCCCTTGGTCTTTGCACCCATCATCGAAGCCCGCCTGCCGATCCCGGCAAGCTTTGGCATCTATCCCGCCCCCTTGTTTGAGGCAGCCATCTACGGGCTTCTCACCGCGTTGATCTTCACGCTCTGGCCGCTCGCACGCGCTGAAGAGATCCGTCCGGCGGCCCTCTTCCGCGACGCCTTGTCGAGCGGCGGCTTGTTCCCGGCGTTGCGCTATCTCGTTGCCACCGCTCTCTTGGCCGCTGCGCTCGTTTGCACAGCCGCGTTCTTCTCCGAAACGGTCTTCCTGACGCTCTGGACCGCTGGGGGCATCCTCGGGGCGCTTATCGTTCTGGCGCTCTCGGCGGTTGTGATCCGCTTCTTTGCGCGCCGTCTGGCTGCCGCAAGGGCCGCACGCGGGCGCACAAGCCTACGCCTCGCCTTAGGTGCGATCGGTGGCCCACGCGAGGAAGCGGCATCTGTGGTGCTTTCGCTTGGTCTCGGCCTCTCGGTGCTCGCAGCCGTCGGGCAGATCGATGGAAACCTGCGCGGCGCCATCACCGGAGAGCTGCCGGACGTCGCCCCCTCCTACTTCTTTGTCGATATTCAGAACGATCAGCTTCCCGGTTTTATGGACCGGCTCGAGAACGATCCGGAAGTGTCGCGCATCGACAGCGCCCCCATGCTGCGGGGGATCATCACGCGCATTAACGGAGAACCTGCTGCAGAGGTGGCAGGCAATCACTGGGTCCTCGAGGGGGATCGCGGTGTGACTTATTCTGTCGAGGTCCCTGACAACACGCGCGTCACGGACGGCACGTGGTGGGAGGCCGATTACACCGGCCCTCCTCAGATCTCCTTCGCCGCTGAAGAGGCTCTGGAAATGGGGCTATCGCTCGGCGACGAGTTGACGATCAACATTCTGGGCCGCGACATCACCGGGGAAATCACTTCTTTCCGCGAGGTGGACTTTTCGACCGCGGGTATCGGCTTCATCCTGTCTATGAACCCTGCCGCCTTGGCGGGCGCGCCGCACACCCATATCGCCACTGTCTATGCGTCTGAGGAGGCGGAGGCGCCGATCCTGCGCGATCTTGCAGGCCAGTTCCCCAACATCACAGCCATCCGCGTGCGCGATGCGATCGACCGTGTCTCGGACCTCTTGGGCAGCTTGGCAGCGGCGACCTCCTACGGCGCGTCGGCCACGCTCGTGACCGGTTTTCTCGTCCTGATCGGCGCGGCCGCTGCGGGCCAGCGTGCCCGCACCTATGAGGCGGCCATCTTGAAGACACTCGGCGCCTCCCGGAGCGCGATCCTGCGAAGCTTCGCCTGGCGATCGATCATACTTGGGCTCGGTGCGGGCCTCGTCGCTCTGATCGCCGGGGCTTTGGGCGGCTGGGCCGTGAGCCGGTTCATCTTCGAGACCGAATACACACTGATCTGGGATAACGCACTTGCCATCGTCGGCGCGGGGATACTGACCACCGTGTTCGCGGGCCTGGCCTTCTCGCTTGGTCCATTGGCCGCCCGACCCGCGCAGGTTCTGAGGGCCCGGGAATGATCCAGGTCTTCGGCTACGGCTCCCTGGTGAACCGCCGAACTCAAAGCTTTGGCGGCGAGAAGACGGTGCTGGAAGGCTGGCGCCGGGTCTGGGTGGCCACGAACGCACGCCCTGCCGCCTTCCTGTCGGTCGAACCCGCTGAAGGCAGCATCGAAGGCCTCTCCTTCCCTGTCCCCGCCGACGATCTACCGGACCTCGACGAACGCGAAGCTCAATACGATCGCATCGCCCATGCGAATGGCGTGGTCTATTCGGTGCCCGCGCGAAACCAAGCGTCGCGCCAATGCCCCATCCTCCGCAGCTATCTCGACGTGGTTCTGCAGGGCTATCTGCGGGAGTTCGGCCAACCGGGCGTTGCGCGCTTCATGACGACGACCTCCGGGTGGGAGAACGGCTTGTATGACGATCGCGCGGCCCCGATCTATCCGCGTGCGCAGGAGATCAGCCCCGCGGAGACAGAGCTCTTTGACGCGATGCTGGGCTCAGTGCCGGTGGTTGAAGAGCTGGAATAGACGCATCTGACGCTCGTGTGGCTTAGCGGTTTCCAACGCTTCCTCGCGCGCCAGGCGCTGCACTCGGAACACGAGGAAGAGCGCGACACCCGCAAAGATCGCGCCGCCTAGCGCTTGGCCGATGAGGACACCGGGCGCGCCGTAAAGTGACGCTCCAACAATGACGAAAGGGATCGTGCCGAGCGTGTGACGCCCCCAGTTGATCCACGTCGAATAGAACGGGTGCCCAAGGTTATTGAAGCTCGCATTCGTCACGAAGATCACGCCGTTGAAGAACCACATCAGGGCCAGTGGACCACAGAACAGGAAGAGCAACTGACGCACCAAACCTTCGGCTTGGAAGAGCGCCGCGAGCGGCTCGCGCAGCCCAAACAGGATCCCCGAGACAATGATCACCACAGCCGCACAGAAAAGGAGCCCTTCCTTGAAAGCCTGGTCCACGCGGTCATAGAGCTTGGCTCCGTAGTTCTGGCCGATGATGGGCCCGATGGCCCCGCTCAATGCGAAAAGAACCGCGAAGGAGACCGGCACAAGACGTCCCACGATCGCCATGCCGGCCACAGCGTCAGCGCCGTATTCCGCCATAGAGCGTGTGACGTAGGCCTGCCCGATGGGTGTGGCGAGTTGTGTGAGAATGGCCGGGAAAGCAATGACCGCGAGCGGAGGGAAGTCACGGGTCATCATCCCCATGCTCGGGCGCTGGAGGCCGCCGTGGTGCTGGAAAATGGGCTTCAGCGCCCAGAAGGCGATAGCAAAACGCGCGCAAACACTTGCAAGTGCGGCGCCTGTCAGCTCGAGATCCAAACCAAAAATCAAGATTGGATCGAGCACGGCGTTGACCACACCGCCCGCCACAGTCGCAAACATCGACCTTCGTGCATCGCCGTAGGCCCGCAGAACCGCGCCGCCCACCATGCCAATCAGCAACAAGGGCAACGACGGGATGATGATCCGAAGATAAGACGTCGCCAGTTCCTGCGTCTCCCCTGTCGCCCCCATAAGGGCCACGAGGGAGGGTATGTTCAGCCAGACTAAGGCCGCGAACAACGACCCGAATATTACGCCCCATAAGAGCGACGTCGCCGCTTTCTCGCGGGCTTCGGCCTCGTCTCCGGCCCCTAACGGCCGTGCGACGAGCGCGCCCGAGGCGATGGCCATACCGATCCCGAAGCTCGACGTGAAAAAGAGGATGGCGCCCGCATAGCCGATGGCTGCGGCAAGCTCGTCTTTGCCGAGCATCGAGATGAAGATCATGTCGACAAAGTCGACGGCAAAGACCGCGATCAGCCCCACCGACGAGGTGAAGGACATCACCGTGATGTGCTTGAAGAGGCTACCTTGGAGAAACTTTGCCCCTTCTGCCATCGAACTAACCTCTTGCGCGGATAACCTGCATCAAGGGCAGGAACGCGCCCATGTCAGGCCCAGACGTCTGGCCTGTCAACGCTTTCCTCAGCGGCTGGAAGAGGCCTTTGCCCTTGCGGCCTGTCTTTGCCTTCACTTCAGCCGTCCACTCTGACCACGTCTCGGGCCCGAGCTCTTCGGGCAGCATCGCCATGGCCTCAGCCACGAATTCGCGGTCTTCGTCTTCAATGAGAGGCTCTGCGCCATCACGCAGCATCACCCACCAGCTTTTGAGGTCATGGAG
>JBCBFV010000114.1:0-7576 GCA_038527425.1 Pseudomonadota bacterium | reverse complement strand
GCTAACGGTCGTGGCACATCGCGTCGGTTGGGCCTGCCTGCTCCTTTGGGCGATCGTCTTCTTTAGACGTCTCAAGGTGCCCCTAACGGGCCGGGTGTTGATCGGCTTTCTTGGCATGGGCCTTCTCAACAACACGGTGCCCTTCACGCTGCAGGCATGGGGACAGCTCCATATCGAAAGCGGCCTCACCGCGATCCTGAACGCAGGCACCGCGGTCTGGGGCGTGCTCTGCGCCTCGCTCTTTCTCGCAGACGAAAAGCTGACCCTGCCGCGCGTGATCGGCGTGACGCTGGGCTTTCTCGGCGTGGCGACGGCGATTGGCCTGAGCAATCTGGCCAGTCTTGATCTCCGCTCCCTTGGGCAGCTGGCGGTCGTGGCGTCCACCATTTCTTACGCTTTTGCAGGCGTTTGGGCGCGTTACATGCTCGTCGGACTTAATCCTTTGGTCCAAGCGGCGGGCATGCTCACGGCCTCGACGCTTATGATGGTGCCCTTGGCATGGGGCCTCGAAGGCCCGCTTACCTTCACCATGTCAGCCCAGACATGGGGCGCGCTTGGCTACCTAACGGTCGTGGCCACAGCGGGGGCCTATATCTTCTATTATCGCGTCCTCGGTATGGCGGGCGCCGGGAACCTCATGCTCTGCACGCTTCTCATTGCGCCCATCGCCATCATCCTTGGCGCGATCGCCTTTGGAGAGGCCCTGCCTGCCCGCGCGTTCTGGGGCTTTGGGATCCTGGCGGTGGGCCTCGTGATCCTCTCAGGTCGCCTGCCCCTTCCCCCGCTGGCCCGGCGCCGCTAAGACGGGGCGAACGCGGGAGGAAACCATGATCTACCCCACAGCGCAGGCCTGGCGTGACGCGCCGAATAAACACGTGTGTCTCTTCGCGATGTCGGGGCTGGGGAAGACCTATGTCTCCAACATGCTGCGCGATGCGGGCGGGTGGTTCCACTACTCCGTCGATTACCGCATCGGCACCCGCTACATGGGCGAGCACATTGCTGATAACTTCAAAGCCGAGGCGATGAAGAACCCGTTTCTGGCGGAGCTTTTGCGCTCGGATTCAATCTATGTGGCCTCGAACATCACCTTCGAGAACTTGGCGCCGCTAAGCACCTATCTCGGCAAGCCTGGCGATCCCGCGCGCGGTGGCCTGAGCCTCGCGGAGTACCAGCGCCGACAGGCCCAGCACATGCAGGCCGAGGCGCTGGCCACGGCAGACGCCGTGCGCTTTATCGACCGTGCCAAGCAGCTCTATGGCTATCCGAACTTCATCTGTGATTGCTCCGGCTCGCTCTGCGAGGTCGTAGACGCGGCCCAACCCGATGATCCGCTCATGACGGAGCTTTCGGCCCACATGCTGCCCATCTGGATCAAGGGCGATGCCGCGCATACCGACACGCTGATCAAACGCTTTGACCGCGACCCCAAGCCCATGTGCTATTCGCCCGACTTCCTCGTGAACGCGTGGGAGACCTATGCCGAAGGCCGTAGTGAGGCGGAGATCGACCCCGATGAGTTCGTCCGCTGGACCTATGCCAAGGCGCTGGCCCACCGGGAGCCGCGCTATGCGGCCATGGCGGAATGGGGCGTGACCGTCGAAGGCAAGGAGTGGGAGAGCATCTCCTCCGAGGCCGATTTCGTGGACGTGATCGCCGCAGCCATTGAACGTCGCACCGCGCGTAGCTAAGTCCCGCCGATGCCAATCAAACTACCCTCCGACCTGCCCGCCTATGACGTCCTCTCCCGCGAGGGGGTGATGGTCATGGATGAAGGCGAAGCTTCGCGCCAGGATATCCGTCCGCTGAAGATCGGGCTGTTGAACCTGATGCCCAAAAAGATCCAGACGGAGAACCAGTTCGCCCGTCTCATCGGCGCCACGCCCTTGCAGATCGAATTCCACCTGATCCGCATGAGCGAGCATTACTCCAAAAACACCGCGCCGGAGCACATGGAGGCGTTCTACCGCCCGTTCCAGGCCGTGAAGGAGGAGAAGTTCGACGGCCTTATCATCACCGGCGCCCCGATCGAGCATTTGGACTTCCAGGATGTGACCTATTGGGATGAGCTGACCGAGGTCATGAACTGGACGCAAACCCACGTGCATTCCACCTTCGGCGTGTGCTGGGGCGGGATGGCGATGATCCATCACTTCCACGATGTGAAGAAGCACCTGCTCGATCAGAAGCTGTTTGGCTGCTATCGTCACATGAACTTCGCCCCGGAAAGCCCTTATCTGAGAGGGTTTTCTGACGATCTGGCCATGCCGGTGAGCCGCTGGACGGAGATGAAGAAGGAGGAAATCGAGGCCGCGGGTCTGCCGATCCTGCTCCATTCAGATTCCGTCGGCCCGGCGTTGGTCGAAGACCCAGCGCATCGCGCGATCTATGTCTTCAACCATTTCGAGTACGACAGCACGACGCTCGCCGAGGAATACGAGCGCGATCTTGCCTCAAATCAGGTCGAAGGTGCTCAAATTGAGCTCCCCGTTGACTATTTTCCGAATAATGACCCAACGTCGAAGCCCCAGAACCGGTGGCGGTCCCATGCGCATCTTCTATATGGCAACTGGCTGTCAGAAATTTATCTGACGACGCCATATGATGCTTCGCTGATTGGCGAGGCGCAAACGGACCTACGGAAGACCACAACTTGAGATTTCGATCCATGCTAATTGCCCTTGCCCTGGTCATCGTTGCCGGGACGTTGGCCGTGCGCTTCATCGCCGCCGGGAATGAGCGCGCCGCCGAAGAAGCTTTTCCGCCCGAAGGCAGCTTTGTGGAGGTGAACGGCGTACCTGTGCACTACGTCCAAGAGGGCGAAGGGCCAGATGTGATCCTGCTCCATGGTGCAGGCGGCTCCACCCGCGATTTCACGTTCGATTTCGTGGAACGCCTCACCGACCGCTACCGCGTCACCGTCTTTGATCGCCCCGGCCTCGGCTACACGGGCCGCCCGGAGGCTTACGGTGTCTGGTCGCGCGACGCTGAGACCCCGCGCGAACAAGCCCGCTTCTTGCAGGAAGCCTCTGATAAACTCGGGATCGAGACACCCATCGTGCTCGGCCACTCTTTCGGCGGCGCTGTTGCCATGGCATGGGCCCTGGAGCGCCCCGACGACACGGGCGCCATCGTAATGGTGGGCGCGGTATCGAACGAATGGGAAGGCGGCGTGGGCCAGTTCTACAACGTCACGGCCTCGCCCGCGGGCGGCGGCATTGTCATCCCGCTCGCCACGGCCTTTGTGTCCGAGGACTACATCGAAAACACGCTCAAGGCCGTCTTCCGCCCGCAGCCGGTACCGGAAGGCTACGCCGAACATATCGGCCCGCGCATGTCGGCGCGCCGTGAAACCGCACGTGCGAATGGACGCCAGGTCCATGGCCTGAAGCCCTATATCGTAGAGATGGTGCCCCATTACGGCAGCCTCACGCTACCGATCGAGATCGTGCACGGCGACGCGGATGATATCGTCCCTCTCAAAGTGCATTCCATCCCGCTCTCTAAGCAGGTGCCGGGCGCTGTTTTGACGGTTCTTGAGGGGATTGGGCACATGCCACAGCATGTCGCCGCAGAAGACACAGTCGCCGCCGTAGACCGCGCCGCCAGCCGCGCCGGATTGCGCTAAGCCCTTTGCACCTCCATATTCCGTACAAAACGGGAGTTGAGCATGGGCAAACCCTTTGATGCAGGCATCACGCGTTTCTTCGAGGAAAGCGCCCCTGATGACGTGCGCGCCCTCGTGGCTGGCGCGAAGAAGGGGCAGATCCTGAACCCGGATTATCCCTACGCGGAACGCATGGAACGCAAGGACTACGAAGACCAGATCGCGCGGCTGCAGATCGAGCTCGTGAAATTCCTCGCTTGGGTGAAGGAGACGGGCCAGCGCGTCGCCATCGTCTTTGAGGGCCGTGATGCGGCGGGCAAAGGCGGCACGATCAAGCGCTTCCGCGAGAACCTGAACCCGCGCTCCGCCCGCGTGGTGGCGCTGTCGAAGCCCTCCGACCGCGAGGCCGCCAGCTGGTATTTCCAACGCTACATCGCGCATCTGCCCGCCGAGGGGGAGATCGTGTTCTTCGACCGCTCCTGGTACAACCGTGGCGTGGTGGAGCATGTGTTCGAGTTCTGCACGCCCGAGCAGCGGGAGGCGTGGTTCGAACAGGTTGCTCCCTTCGAGAAGCTCCTCACAGATGACGGCGTGTCGCTGACGAAAATCTGGCTGAACGTCGGCCCCGCCACGCAGCTCAAACGCTTTCTCGACCGCGAGAGTGATCCGCTGAAGCAATGGAAGCTAAGCTGGATCGACGTGGAGGGCCTCAACCGCTGGGGCGCCTACACCGCCGCCATCGGCGAGACGCTGGAACGCACCAATGCGCCCTGCCCTTGGACCGTTGTGCGCAGCGACGACAAGCGCCGCGCGCGCCTCAACGCCATCCGCTCGGTTCTGAGCAAATACGATTACGCCGGCCGCGACGACGCCGCGCTGGGTGAGGTCGACGGCCGGGTCGCAGGCGGCACAGACCTCTGGCATGCCTAAACGCGGGTATCATCACGGCAACCTCCGGCAAGCGCTGGTGGATTCCGCCCTTCGCCTCATCGAGGAGAAGGGACCGACGGGCTTTACTCTGTCCGAGGCCGCGAAGGACGCAGGCGTCACACCTGCCGCCGTCTACCGCCATTTTGAGGGGCGCGAGGATCTGATCGCCGAGGCCGCGCGCCAGGGCTATGGCATCTTCGCGGACCTGATGGAGCATGCCTACGACAAGGGGCAGCCCTCTGCCTTGGCCGCGTTCGAGACGGTGGGTCGTGCCTACCTCGCCTTCGCGCGGCGCTTTCCGGGGCACTACGTGGCGATGTTTGAATCGGGCATCTCGATCCAGCGGACGCCGGAGCTCAATGACGTGGCCACCCGCGCGCTTGGTGTGCTGGAGAAAGCCGCGACCGAGCTTTCACAGCATATCCCGCCCGAGAAACGCCCGCCGCCGCAGATGTTCTCTGCCCATGTTTGGGCGATGAGCCACGGCGTGGTGGAGCTTTTTGCGCGGGGATCGCCCGGCACGAAGAGCCCCTTCCCGCCGGAGGACCTGCTGGAGACAGGGATCGGCATCTATCTGCGGGGGCTAGGCCTCCTGCCCGCGGACCACGACAAGTAATCAGGCTGAGAAGAGCACCAAAGCGCGCGGGTCCCACGCGATCCGCGCGGGCGCGCCGCGTTCAAGGACGGGCCGGCCCACGATGTTCTTCATCGAAAGCGTGATCGGCTTCTCCACACCTTCGAGAGCCACGTCGTAATAGGTCATGTCGCCGTAGTAATATTGCTCCACCACAGTGGCCTCAGCGGTGGCGCCCTTCACCTCCTCCCCGTCGAACACGAGGGAGATCATTTCGGGCCGGATGCCCACCTGCACCTCGCCCGTGGCAACGCCGCCCGGGCATTGATCGGGCGCAAGGCTCGCTTTGCCGAGGCCTGCGATATCAGCCTCCACCCCCTCGGTGGCCATCTGAGCGGTCGCGGGCATGAAGTTCATCACGCCGATGAAGTCCGCGACCTGACGCGTCTGAGGGCGGCGGTAGAGCGTTTGCGGCGCGGCGACCTGGGCGATGCGGCCCTCAAACATCACCGCGATGCGGTCTGACATGATGAGCGCTTCTTCCTGGTCGTGCGTCACCAGAATGAAGGTGATGCCCACCTGCCGCTGGAGGCGCCGAAGCTCCCCCTGCATCTGTTCGCGCATCTTTTTGTCGAGGGCCGAAAGAGGCTCATCCAGCAAAAGCACCTTGGGCTGGAGGACGAGCGCGCGCGCGAGCGCCACGCGCTGCCGCTGACCGCCGGAGAGGGCATGAGCCGCGCGCTGGCCATAGCCTTCAAGCCCCACCATGGCGAGCGCCTCAGCCACCTTGGCGTCTTTCTGTGCGGCGCTCAGTCCGTGTTTGCGCAGGCCGAAGGCCACGTTCTCAGCGACGTTGAGATGGGGAAAGATCGCGTAGCTTTGAAACACCATGTTCGTGGGGCGTTTATTCGGCGGAACGCCTTTCATGTCGCGCCCACCCAGCATCAGCGCGCCGTCGCTCGCATCCTCAAAACCCGCAATCGTGCGCAGGAGCGTCGTCTTCCCGCAGCCTGAGGGGCCCAAGAGTGAAAAGAACTCCCCCTCTGCGATGTCGAGCTCGATATCGCGCAGCGCGTGATAGTCGCCATAGTATTTCTGCACGCCCGAGAGCGAGATGATGGGGCCACTCATAGGAAGCCTCCCTTATCTTTCAGACCGGCCCGGGCGAGGCCCCGGCGGCGGTAGTATTCGGCAATGGTCAGCAAGATGATGGAGAGAAGGACAAGGATCGTCCCCAGCGCCATCACGGCGGGCAGTTTCTGCGGGAAGCGCAGGAGGCCCCAGATATAGACCGGCATCGTGGGATCAGCGCCGGTGAGGAAGAAGGCGATGATGAACTCATCCAAGCTGATCGTGAAGGAGATGAGCAGCGAGGAGATGATGCCCGGCATCACGAGCGGCAGCGTCACGAGGCGGAAGGTCGAAAACGGTGTCTCGCCCAGGTCTTGGGCGGCTTCCTCGAGCGAGGTGTCCATGTTCTGGAAGGCGCCGTTAAGGATCGCAATCGAGAACGGCGTGCAGATCAGGACGTGGGCGCCCACCACGGTCCAGGTCGAAAGCTGCCATTCGAGGAGCTGCACCACAACCACGAGGAGCGACACGCCCACGATGATCTCAGGCAGGACCAGCGGGACCATAATCAGCCCCATGATCGGGCGCTTCAGCGGGAATTCGTACTTTGCCGCCGCACGCGCCGCGCAGATCCCGAGAAGCGTCGAGAAGATCGCCGTCAGCACCGCAATGAAGATGGAGTTCTGCACGGCGGCGTGGAGCGCGGGCGTCTCCCACAGCTCATAGAACCAGCGGAACGTGAAGCTATCGAGTGGGAAGGCGATGATCGTGGAATCGTTGAACGCGAAAAGCGGCAGCAAGAAGATCGGCAGGTAAAGGAAGATCAGATAGGCGATGGCATAGACGCGAAGGCTCATTGCTTGACCCTCAGGAACTTGCGGTTGAGCCACACAAAGCCAAGCGCAATGACGGAGACGGAGATCATCGCAATCACCGCGAGCGCGGCCCCCATGGGCGCGTTATTGAGTTTGAGGAACTGCGTCTGGATCATATTGGCGATCATGAGCCCATTGGGTCCACCGACGAGGCGTGGCGTCACGTAGTCACCAATGGTCGGGATGAACACGATGAGGACGGCCGCCACGACGCCCGGCATGGCGAGGGGCAGCGTCACGCGCCAGAAGGTCATGAGCTTCGTCTCACCCAGATCGCGGCCGGCCTCGAGGAGCGATCGGTCAATCCGCTCCAGTGCCACAAAGATCGGCAAGATCGCGAAAGGCGCGAAGGCATGGGCCAGCGTGATGACCACAGCATTGGCATTGTAGAGAATAAAGGTCAGCGGCTCATCGATGAGGCCAAGGCCCGAGAGCCCCGAATTCAGCACCCCGTTGAACCCGAGGATCACTTTCCACAGAAAAACGCGGATCAGATAAGACGTCCAAAACGGGATGGTG
>JBCBFV010000113.1:0-7590 GCA_038527425.1 Pseudomonadota bacterium | reverse complement strand
GCCTCGATGAAGAAGACGAAGACGATGAAGGCGCCGATGAGGATGAAGACGAGGATAGCGACGGCGAAGAAGCGGATGATGACGGCGAAGAGGACAATCTTCAGGACCTGATTGACGGTATCTTCGGGCTCTTCGAGGTTCTCGAAAACGCGCTGGATGAAGACGACGCAGCTGACGACGAAGACGACGCCGAGGAGCGCGACGAAGACGGCGAAGAAGAGCATGACGAGATGGACGAAGGCGACGAGCAGGACGAAGACACGTCTGACGACGCTGACGGCGGCGACGAAGGCTCGGAAGACGACGGCCAGGAAGATGACGACGAGGACGAAGACGAGGATGACGAGGAAGATGAAGATGATGAGGACGAAGATGAAGATGACGACGACGAAGGTGACGACGACGAAGACGAAGACTGAGGCGCGCCTTGGCTTCTAAGCATCAAAAAACAGATCGGCCCGGCGCAGTGCGTCCGGGCCGATCCGGCCGGAGCGCCGGCCTCTACCGTCTCGCGGGCGCGGGGGCAGTGAGCCTGTGCCTGGCCATGCCTGTTGCCGCGCAATCCATTCAGGATCAGGTCGTCACGCAGCTTTCCAACCAGGGCTTCGCGCAGGTGGAGATGAACCGAACGCTTCTTGGGCGTCTGCGTTTCGTCGCAGAGTCGGATCGGTACCGACGCGAGCTTGTCATTCATCCGTCCACGGGTGCCGTCCTCTTTGATCGTTTGACCGATCTCGAAGGAGATGACGGTCCTGTTGTTCGCCTCGACGGGGACGAGGCGTTCGAGGAGGAACTCGAAGAGGACGATTTCGAGGATGAGGGCGAAGATGAGGCCGAAGATGAAGACGAGGGCGAGGACGAAGACGACGAGCTAGATGAGGATGAAGACGACGAAGGCGAGGACGACGAAGAAGAAGAGGATGAGGACGAAGACGACGAAGATCATGACGACGACGGGGATGACGGTGATGAAGACTGACCCCGCTCGGGGTGATCAACGCTCATGAACCGCATCGCACTCGCCGCGCTCTTGGTCTTTGAGGGCTTTTGCGCGGGCTTCTTCCTCTTTGATCTATTGTCGGCTGCATTGGGGTTCCGTCCGTTCTCCTGGCAGGTCCATGAGATGGTGGAGATCGGGGCGGCGCTGGGTCTTCTCGTCGGGATCCTAGTCACCTTGCGCCTTTTGATCGTCAGCCGCGCGCGCACCAAGGAGGCGGAGCAGGCCCTTATGGCCGCTTCCGGGGCGTTTCAGCAGCTTCTGGAAGAACGGTTTACGCGGTGGGGTCTGACGCCTGCGGAACGGGACGTGGCGCTCTTCGTGATCAAGGGATGTTCTACCCAGGAGGTCGCAGATTTGCGCAACACCTCGCTGGGCACCGTCAAAGCCCAGACGAACGCGATCTATCGCAAAAGCGGCGTGGCCAACCGGGCGCAGCTCGTCTCGCTTTTTGTGGAAGAGCTGATGGGCGACACCCTGTTGCCATCAGGCAGCTAGCCCAAAGCGCGGATCGCGTATTTCTCAAGAACGTCCATCGGCACAACCTCGAGCGCGCGCTTGTGCGTTGCCTCAAGCTTCACGTTCGGGGCACACCCCTCTTCGTGGGCCTGCATGAAGCGGCCCGCGCAGAGGCACCATTGATCGCCAGCCTTCAACCCCGGAAAGCGGTATTCGGGGCGCGGTGTGCTCAGATCGTTGCCGACGTATTTTGAGAAGGCGAGGAATTCATCTGTCATAACAGCGCAGACCGTGTGGCTGCCGCCATCTTCGGCACAAGTGTTGCACGCGCCATCCCGGAAGAAGCCGGTGAGGGGATCGAGCGAGCAGGGCGAAAGAGGGCCACCGCTGACGTTCACGCTGTCGTCTTTTTCGAACATCACTGCCCCCCAGCCGCCGCCTCCGCGAGTGCGCGGAACATGGCGATGTTGGTGTCGATCACACCGGTGTCTCGGAACGCGCGATCGCTGCCGTTGTGAGCGATCACGACGCCTTTCTCCGGGTTGATGTAGAGGTGCTGTCCGTAAACGCCAATGCCGAAGAACTCATGGTCGCGCTGGGCAGGGTCAATGTCGCGCGGCATCCACCATTGGTAGCCGTATTTCAGCGCTCCCTCTGCGGTTTTGGCGGTGGCGCGGGTGGATCTCAGAACCCAGTCGGCGGAGACGATCTGCTTACCCTGCCACTCGCCCTCTTGCAGGATCATCTGTCCGAACCGCGCGTAGTCGCGCGTCGTGAAGTTGAGCCCGCCGAGCGCAAAGGCCACCCCGTCACCATCGGTGATGTAGGCGCCATCGCTTTCGAGGCCGAGCGGCTCGATCAGGCGCGTTGTGATCAGCTCCGGCAGGCTTTCACCCGTGGCCGCGCGCAGCACCATGCCAAGCACATGGGTGTCGATGGAGGTGTACTGGAACCGGGTGCCGGGTTCGATGAAGGTCTCGTCGAGATCGGCGGCGAAGGCGTCCATGGACCCGCCCAGTGCCAGCACCCGACCCATCTTGTTGATGTCGCTCCAGAAGTCGAAATAGTCCTCGTTGAAGACCACGCCCGACGACATATTGAGGACGTTTCGGATGCTTACGCCTTCATAGGCCGTGCCCGCGAAGGCGGGGACGTAGTCCGTGACCAGGGCATCGAGATCAGGGATTTCGCCCGCATCGACGGCGGTGCCGACAAGCGTTGCGAGATAGCTCTTGGCCACCGACCATGAAATCCGTCGATCCTCAGGCCCTGTCCCTTGGTAATAGCTCTCATGAACGATCTCGCCGTCTTTGAGCACGACAAGGGCCGTGAGGCTGCGCGCCTCCGCCCAGCTGTCAAACCCCGCGGGCAGCGTGATCTGCGTGCCCTCTGGCAGGGGAGAGACGGGCCCGTCCCCGCGCGGTAGCTCGGTCGAGTAGAAGAGATCCGTCATTGTCGAGAAGTTTTCGGTGATCTTCTCCTCAGAAAAGAGCGAGTTCACGGCGAGGAGCTGGGAGACCCGATCCCGATAAAAGAAGCCAACGGCCGCGATCACGCAGGCGAGGATCAGAAGGCCTCGCACAAGGAATTTAAGCATCGATGTCCCTCCCAGTTGCGTCCCATGCTGGTCGTCGGGCCCTGTGATGCAAGGACAACGTTAGGTCACGTAGGGGAAGGCGCCTGCCAATCGACCCAACGCCCATGGAAATCCACTCGTCCGAGGGAGATCTCTCGATTACCGGGCCAAAGCTGAAGCAAGAGGCCTGCGCCCGGCGTTTGACCGTCGGCTTCCATGCGAAACCACGCGAGCGGTGCATCATCGGTCGCAGCGGCTCCAGCCTCGGTGATCATCGCGGCCCCCTCGGCGCGCGCGGCCTCGGGCAGATACTGCCAGGCGATCGTTGAATAGATCATGTGGCAATGGCCGGGCCTTGGCGCGAGGCGTTCGCGCAGGAACGGCAGCGCGTCGCCTTCGACCAGAGTGCCTTCGGTATCTGGCGCAAGGAAAAGTTCGATGGCGGCCTTTGTCAGCGCGAGGCGGTCCGCTTGATCGGGCCAGAGGTAGCTTTGAAGACGGGTTGCTTCGGCAGGGTTGCTCACATCGATGGGCCGCAGGTCCACGCCTTTGGCCTCTGCGAGATAGGGCGGGCAGACAGTCGCTGGGGTGCCGCGCCACTCCGGGCTGAGTTGAACGGGTGACTTCTCCGGCCCGAGCGATTGCGCGCCAGCCTTCAAGCAAAAGAAATCCCAGTTGAGATTGAGGCCCGCGCTCGCACCGATCTCGGACGTCACCAGAGGGCGGCCCAAGGCGGCTGTAAGCCAGTGAGCCACGGCGATTAGAACGGCCGCGCGCCGCACTTCGTTGGTTTGTGGTGGGCTCTCTAGGGTCTGAAGCAGGCTTGCTTCGTGGGTAACGAGCGTCTCGCGGAGCGCCTGCGATAGCTCGGCCTCAGATACGTCATGGGGCGGGTAGGCGCGGCTGAGCTCGGGCGCCACACCCGTCAGATGCAGCAGGTGCAGACCACCGGCCATGCGCAGCGGTACGGAATCTGCCTGTGGCCCGAGGACGTCCTCAGGCCAAGCCTTTAGCGTTTCAGCCAATGCGGTGCCCGGCGTTACGGCCTGGGGCACGAGCGGCAGCATCCGCTCCATGAAAGGCGAACCGAGGCTCCCACAGGCGCGGGCCTGAAAGGCGAAGGCTTCTTCGACTGCGGGCGTCACTTGAACCGGTCCATCAGCTTTTGGAGGGGCGATCGTTGATCCTCGGGCTCGGGCTCGGGTTCTGGTGCGGGGGCTGGGGTGGTTTTCGCTTTGGGCTTCGTCGTCGAGGATCGAGGCGGGGCGGTGCGCAAAGCCACGGCGTTCATGAAACGCCCGTTGTCGCCTTTGGCGAGCTCTGCCACGCCGTCCGAGATCCCACGCATCAGGTCATCGAGCCAGTCACCGTCAGCCTTCGGGAAATCGCGCAAAACGTAACCTGGTACGGCCTCCTTATGACCCGGGTGGCCGATGCCAAGCCGGATGCGGCGGTAGTTCTCGCCGATATGGGCGTGGATCGAGCGCAACCCGTTGTGGCCCGCGTGACCACCGCCTTGCTTGACCTTCAATTTGCTTGGCGCGAGGTCGAGCTCGTCATGGAAAACAGTCACATCGGCCGGCTCGAGCTTGTAGAAGCGCATGGCCTCGCCCACGGATTGACCGGACTTGTTCATGAAGGTCTCGGGCTTGAGGAGAAGGACCTTCTCGCCCCCCAATATACCTTCCGAGACTGACCCCTGAAACTTGCCCCGCCAGGGCGCAAAGGCGTGATCTTCGGCCACTCGGTCAAGCGCCATGAACCCGATATTGTGACGGTTCATGGCGTATTTCGCGCCCGGATTACCAAGGCCGACAAAAAGCTGCATGTCAGGTGCCTCCTCAACGGCGGCACCTTACCATGACGGGCGCTGGGCAACAGCGCCCGTTTGCTGACTTAGGCGGCTGTGCGGCGACGCTTCAGCGCGCCCAGCCCCGCGAGGCCCGTGAGCAGGGCAAGGATGCCTGCAGGCAGCGGAATGGGCGAAATGGTGATCTGGTCTTGGCCATCGTTCACGAGGGTCGTGAAGGTAAAGCCGCTCGGACCGGCGCCGGGCAGGCCCGCGAGCAGAAGGTTTGCGTCCGTTGCCACGCTGGACGGCGCGAGGATCACGTGATCACCGGTGGTGATGTCCAGATCGTCGCCTTCCTCAGCCACGATCTCCCACAATGCCACCTGGAAGGCCGCCGCTGCATTTGCAGAGGCCAGTGCGCCTTCATAGCCCACAGCATAGAGCTGATCGATCAGCGCCATGGTGTCTTCGCTAAGCGGGTTGGTGCCCGTCTCGAAAGGGCTGTCGAGGTCCAGGAACACGCCCGGCTCGATGCAGAAGGCGATGAAGTCTTGGATGCCGTCCGTGAAGTGGAAAGCGCCAGCAAGGACGTTCGTGGTCGAGCCGTCCAGTTCGCGTGTGACTGTCTGCTGGAGATTGTCTGCGCCGAAGAGGCCGTCGCTGGACGCGTCCAGCGTTACGGTCTTTGCAGAAGCCGCGCCCGCACATGCCGCGAGAGCCACTGCAGCCGCAGTTGCTTTGAGAATGGTCATTTTTTACCCCGTTCACTCGTATTACCGGCCGAGCAGCTACCTACCGGGGCAATGCTTGTACAGGGGAATGGAAGGGTGAATTCCCCTTAGGGAAGTTAACTGCTTGGTAACCTTAGAAGAAAAATGCAGAAGAGCCCCAAGCATAAACCAAACCCGCCAAGCCGGTAACCAAGAACCCGGGCCGTGCGCAGTGTCGCGTCGGTTTCGATTCGCGGGACCTCAGGGTCAAAATAGCCCGGCAAACGGTCTCCGATGGCGTGGAGCGGCTTGAGTTTGGCGGCGCTTGAGACATCCTGAACCGGGCCTTCGGCCGTCATGACTTGGAACACCGGCGCAAGCATCGTGGAGTTCTGCCCCTCACGCTCCTTCAGATCGATCACAAGCACTTCCGCAGGCTGGGCGCGCCACTGAAAGCTCTGCGCGTTGAAGGTGACGATCAACCCCAGCACCACGAAGATCGAGCCGAGGCCGAGGAAGGCGAGGCTCCAGTAAAACCGGCCTTCCGGATCAAGGGGATTGAGCGTCATGGGCGGGACCCTAGTGCAGGCTGTCTGAACGAAAAAGGGCCCCCGGAGTGGGGGCCCTTCAATCTGTTTAAGCGAGGGAGGATTACTCCTCGTCGCCCTGTGCCGTTGCTTCGACTTCATCAGCAGCTGCTTCGTCGCCGCCTTCTTCGTCGTCGCCACCGCCGATGCCCTTAGGCGCAGCGATGTTCGCGATCACGAAGTCACGGTCGATCGTCGGCTTGGCGCCTTCAGGAAGCGTCACGTTGGAGATGTTGATCGTGTCACCGATCTCCAGGCCCGTCATGTCGACGGTCAGCTTCTCAGGGATGTCACCGGCGGTCACCACCAGCTCGACCTCTGGGCGCACCACGATGAGCGAGCCGCCCTTCTTGATGCCGGGCGCTTCGCCTTCGTTCTCGAACTCAACCGGAATGAAGAGGTTGATTTTCGTCGTACGGCGCAGGCGCATGAAGTCCACGTGCGTGGGCAGGTCCTTGACCACGTCGCGCTGCACATCGCGGCAGATCACGCGCACGTCGTCATGGCCGTCGACCTTCATGTTGAAGAGCGTCGACTTGAAGCGGCCTTCCTTGAGCTTCTTGAGAAGCACGTTGAAAGGGATGTTGATGGGGAGCGGATCGGTGTCGCCACCGAATACGATGCCAGGTACTTGCCCGTCGCGGCGAGCTTGGCGGGCGGCCCCCTTGCCTGTCCCCGCGCGTACCGTGGCGTTAAGATCAGGGATCTCACCAGCCATTGGTATTTCCTATCATGTTGAGGCGGGCGTCCTCCAAGGGTGTACGCCCGCGTGGAGCGCGCCGGATAGCCGGGATTCCCGCCCTTGGGAAGCCCTAATCGTCGATCTTCGCGCGGCGCAAGGTAAGGGCCAGCAAAGCAAGCGCAATAAGGCCCGCGGCGACGTACCAGCCCAGCACGGTTTGGATGACGGGCAGGGGCAGCGTTTCGGCATCACCCGCAAGGATCGAGGCGAAGGCCAGCGTCCCCGAAAATATGAGCCGCCCTGTAAGCGATTTGACCGAGACGAAGGTGGCCCGGATGGAATCAGTCAGTTCCGACTGGATGCGCGCTGTGATGTAGGGCCCGAGGAAAGACGACGGGATCATCCGTGCGAGCAGGATCAGGATCACGAGCGTCGCGCCCGAGACGGCCATCGCCGCCGCAATCGCGATCTGGATCGCAAAGGCCCCAAGAAGGAGCGCGCCGAGCCCAAAGCGCATGCGCAGTCGCGGCGCCGCTGCCGAGGCCAGGAGCGAGATCAACATCATCGCCGTGACGATGGCGCCCGAGACAATCGGCGTCTCCGCCTCTAGACCCAACGACGCCAGAACCTCGCGGATGAAGGGCTGACCGAAGACGAAGGGCAGGTGGCTGTAGATATGAGCCAGCATGAAAAGCGTGAAGAGCCAGAGCAGCACCGGCTTCAGCATCGCCCGCCCAAGCGCGCCCAGATCAGCGCGGATCGAGGGTGCGCGCGCTGCGTGAGGTGG
>JBCBFV010000112.1:0-7625 GCA_038527425.1 Pseudomonadota bacterium | reverse complement strand
GGGACGACAGGTGCTGTCGCCAAAATGCTTGGCCGCAACTGGATCGGCATCGAGCGCGAGGAAGAGTATCGCGAGATCGCCGAGCGCCGTATCGGCGACGTTCGCCGGATCGAAGCGGAAGCGCTGCGCGTCACCCAAGGCAAGCGCGCCGAGCCGCGCGTTCCATTTGGCCAGCTCGTGGAGCGTGGCATGCTGCGTCCGGGCGAGGTCCTCACCGGCCCACGCGGCCAGACAGCCAAGGTCCGCGCTGATGGCACGCTGGTGGCGGGCAAGCTCGCCGGATCGATCCACCAAGTGGGCGCCAAGCTTGAGGGTGCCCCCTCCTGCAACGGCTGGGCCTACTGGAACTTCAAGCGAGACGGCAAAGACGTCTCCATCGACCTTCTCAGACAACAAATTCGATCGGAGATGGGGCACCGCCCCAACTAACTCTGATCCGACAAGACTACCGCCGGTGCCTGTGGCCTGACACATGGCATCAACTTCAGCCCCGCCTTCCTTTCGGTTGGCGGGGCCTTTTTCTTGGGAGAAACGAGGAGGCGGGAGGTGCGTCCACCTGACAAAATACTCAACCGCGGACGCACCGGGTGCCGCACCTTACCGGGGTGCAGCGGTAGCGGGGTCGTGAATGCGACCCTGCATCTCGAACGATCAGCTGATCGTGTAATCGAAGCTTTGGCCGGCGCCGCGATCGCGGGTGACGGTGGCCACATTGCCGTTCACGGCCCAAGTCTGGCAGTCGAGTTCGAGCACCCGCGCGCCGACCTGACCTTCACGGCAGAAGGCGCCGTCTTCCCAGGTCCACGTGCCTGAAATGCCGCTGCCATCCCATGGTCCGGAAATGGTGCCATTGGCATTCACGGTGAACGTGCTTCCGTTGAAGTCGAGCGTTTTGCCAACGATGGCGCTGCGGAATGCTGCTTCTTCGGTGATCGCTGCGCTCGCCGGTGCGCTGACGGGTGTGGCGGGTTCCATGCAGCCTGCAAGCGTCGCGAAGGCTGCGGTAATCAATAGAGGTCTCACGAGTATCCTTCCTGTCTAGCCGGGCACAAATCTGGCGTGCCTTGAGGCTTTCTGTCGGACGGGAAGGCCAGTGCGTTAGAGCAAAGTCCGGGGGCTTACTCCATTTGGAGTAGGTCTGCGGCGATCTGGCGAAAGACGTCGCGCAGAGGGGCACCTTGGGTGAGGTGCCCCATGTCAGGAAGAACGCGCGAGGCAGTCCCGGTCACCGATTGCGCGAGCTGCTTGAGGTCGTCGACATTGTGCACCCGGTCCTGCGCGCCGTGCCAGAAGACCTTGGGCACCGGGAGGGCCGCCGCCTCCCGCCACGAAAAGTGAACCTGCGCCAGGTAGTCGTGGCGCATGGAGTCCATGGAATGCAGCGAGGCCAGGGAAAAGCGCTCCTGCCGCTTAGGGGTCGAGAACTCCTCATCGAGGAGATGTTGATCCACGCGGCAATCGCCAAAGACCTTGCGCGCGATCTTCTGGCGTTGGCTCTCGCCGCGGGAAAGGATCCCGCCGAGATGCTGTACCGCGGCGACGGCCATGCGTCCATTTTGTCGAACAGAGCGCAGGAAAGCGTCGCCAAAGTAGACGTCACGCGACTTGTTCTTACCCGCCGAGAAGCATGTTGAGACAAAGTCGATCCGTGAAACGCTGCCGGGGTAGGCTTCGGCGAAACGCACCGCATAGGCCCCACCTGAAACGAGCGAGATCACGGGCATCGCCCCACCCCCGGCCAGCCGATGGAGGGCCGCGATCGCCTCGACAGAGGCCTTGCAATGCGCATCCCATCCTTTGGAGTGATGGGCCGCAAATCCGAGGCACCCGGGGCGAAGCGGCCAAAGCGTGCGCCAACCAAGTTCGTGAAAGAGAGCCACATCCGCCTCGCTTAAGTGCGGGAAGACCATCGGATGAAGGACCAAAACCGGCGTGCCGTCGTGGGGCCCAAGCTCCAGGTAGCGCACGGTCTGCCCATCTGATCCGCCGATGACACCATAGCGAGCCCCCTCTGGGAGGTGATCGGCATAGGGCTCCCAGGTGGAGGCGCTCTGGGTGTTGAGATCATCGGCTGCGGAAACGAGCTGATTGAGGAGCCGACCCGTCAGGCTCACCAGCTCGACTTGTCCGCCGACGTCGAGCTTCCTGAACACGTGTTGGAGCTGCTTTCGCCGGGTACTGACGGCCGTACCGGCCTCCTGTGCGCTCTCCTCCAAGCTCTTGCCTGAGGCCAGATCGAAGAGAAGCGCCGCCTCTGCTTCGGTGAGGGAGGCGCCGACGGACGCCTGAAACGTATCAGCCAGCGCTTTTCGGGGGAGTTCGAACACAGCCGTCCTGCCGGGCAATGCCATCAACGAACGCGCAGACGGAAGAATGGGCCACGGGTGTAGCGCCGCATCCCCAAGCGGACGCACGTAGACCGGATAGTCGCGCAGCCAGAAAGCTGGCGTGCTGTCGAGGCCCTGGATCTTCTCACTGAAGCTGACGAGACCGTCATGATCCTCGTCCACCGCCGAGATGATGAAGCCCACGGCTTCGTCGCGATCCAAGGTCGTCATGGTCATCCCCTCTCCCGGAGATGATGCGCCGCACGGACCCGTCAGGCAAGGCGGCAGTGGGACCTTCCCCGTCTATCCTTGAGTGCTTTCCTGCACTTCATTTGGAGAAACTGGTGCCCGCGCGTAGCATGGTCATATTTTAGCATGGGGGTTGTACATTGACGGGATTGGTTAGGAACCTGACGTGCATGGTGGCCGCGATGGTCCTCGGCGCGCCCGTGGCCGCACAGGATGCGCCGACTGTCGTACCGGGGAAATCGAAGGTGCTTAAGCGGGCCGCACTGGTCTACGGTACCTTGGACGCGGCACACATTCGTTCGAATTGGGAATACGATTTCGAAAAGCAGATCTTCGCGACCGAAGTGGATATCTCCTGCACGCCGTTTGATGCCGTTGCATTTGAAAAGGTGTACAAAGAAGCCGCGGAACAGGGGACCCTGATATCGCCAAATATCGAGGACTGTCCGGAGTGGACGCGAGTCACCGACACGGTGATCGTGAGCTACCGCGAACAGATCGGGGCAAGGGAGGTTTTCCGTATGCCTTCCCAGATTTCTTCGCTGTTTGAAGAGATGTCCGAAGCTTTCACCACTCGGCAGCAGCACTACACCTCGGCTCGTGTGGAACTTCTTCAGCGAAGGACCGAAATCCTTTGGGAAGTCCGGCGTCTAAAGGCAGGGAAAGTGGACGGGTGGACGTCGTCTCGAATTGCTGCCGCTGAGAACAACTTGGCCGGTGTCACTGAACGCCTTGAGCGGCTTGAAAAGCGCATCAACGATCTTGCGGATGCGTACATTAACGCGCTCTCGGGCGCTGACACCTACTACGTAAGATACGGCGGGGCTGTCTTTCGCGACTGTGAGAGCGGCCTTGTACGCATCGTTGGGACCCAGCTTGTTGAGGGCGACGTGGATGACCTGGCGGCCAGCATAAGATCCGGCGATCTCGACTTCAGCGATGATGAAGCATTCTCGGCAGCCATGCATAGAAGGCTCTATGTCGACCTTTCCGATACCACGACAATCGAAAAGGAAAGCTGCCCGGAAGCCTTGGACGAGCTTTCTGACGTTATGCCGCGGCCACCGGAAGCACGGATTCTATCAAATCCCTTTTCCCGGCTGTCAGGAGCGAATTCGATCTTTCGCTAACCACTAAGTGGCGATGGAGTTGAATTGACAAAACTTACTTACTAGTTAGTCAGTCATGACAATGCATGACCGACTACTCGATCTGGCTGAAGACCTCTCGCGCACCCGCGGGCTCGATGCGTTTTCTTACGCAGACCTTGCGCGGGCGACGGGGGTGACGAAGGCCGCCATCCACCACCACTTCCCGACGAAAGCCTCGCTGTCGCTCGCGGTTTTGGAGCGGTATTCGGAAACGTTCCTTGCCGCTTTGGAGGCGCTTGAGGGTTCCGCGCAGGAGAGACTCGCGGGCTTTGTGGCGCTCTATCGGGGCGCCTCGAACGGCGGCTCGCAGCTTTGCCTGTGTGTCTCCTACGGCTCGGCTCCGGAGAGCCTTTCGCCAGAGGTGCGCGAGGGCGTGGCGGCCTTTCACCGGGACGTCACCGCATGGCTCGAACGTACCTTGCAAGAGGCAGGCCGCGCGCCAGCGGAGGCCCCGATGATCCTCGCCACGGTCGAGGGCGCGCAGCTTATCGCGCGCGCCACTGGAAATGCTGCGGCCTTTGATGCGGCCACCCACCCCCTTCTCACGCTTTTGGAGACCTAAGATGCGACTGAATGCTGACTTTGACGAACGCGTCGTCATCCGCCCGGAAGACTACAACTGGGTTGAGAGCCCCGCGAACGGCGTGAAGCGCATGATGCTTGACCGTATCGGCGAGGAAGTGGCCCGCGCCACCACCATCGTCGAATTCGCGCCGGGATCTGAGTTCGATGGCCATACCCATGGCGGCGGCGAGGAATACTTCGTGCTCGACGGCGTGTTCTCGGACGAAAGCGGGGATTTCCCGGCGGGCAGCTACGTGCGCAACCCCATCGGCACCTCCCACAAGCCGCACACAAAGGAAGGCGCGCGCATCCTCGTAAAGCTCCACCAGTTTGACGAAGCCGACACGGCGCATTTCTCGGTCGATACGAAAGCGGCTGAGTTTCTGCCGGGCTCGGTCCCCGGGCTAACCGTGCTCCCGCTGCACAGCCACGAGAGTGAATCTGTCGCCCTCGTCCGCTGGGCACCCGGCACCAAGTTCGCCTCGCACCGCCATTGGGGCGGGGAGGAAATCTTCGTGCTCGAAGGCACCTTCCAGGACGAACATGGTGACTATCCGGCAGGCACATGGATCCGCTCCCCCCATCTGTCGGAGCACAATCCGTGGTCAGATGAAGGCTGTCTGATCCTCGTGAAAACCGGCCACCTGCCAATCGCCGCCTAGCGCGACGGAAGCCAAGGCCTTGTGCGTATAACCCCCAACAGAGGAGGAAATGCCCATGAAGGCCTTGGTTCTCGCACTCGCGATCGTCGCGGCCCATGCCATGGAGGCTGACGCGTGTCTGGCTGCTGTGGAGGCGGTTCAGACGACGCTAACGCCGCGCTAACGCGGCCAGTCGGTGGTGCCCTTGTTGTAGTCCGTCCAATCCTCGATCTCGGGATAGAAACGTTTGCGCCATTCGCGGACGCGCGGGTTCATCACCCGGCGCCAGAGCGGGGGCACCATGGCGAGCATCGTCATCAGGGGATAGCCGTGAGGTAGCTGCGGGGCCTCGGTCTCATCATAGCTCTGCAACAGCGGGAAGCGGCGGTCTGCCTTGAAGTGATGATCCGAGTGGCGCTGTAGATTGATCAGCAGCCAGTTCGACACCTTATGCGACGCGTTCCACGAGTGGCGGGGTTGGACGTATTCGTACTTGCCCTTCCCGAGGTGCTTTCGCGTCAGGCCGTAGTGTTCGATGTAATTGACGAGCTCGAGCTGCCAGATCGCCGTGAAGGCTTGCACGACAAAGAGCGCCACGCCCCACACGCCACCAATCGCGAGCGCCAAGAGCAGGAATGCCGCCTGCAGCGCCCAGTAGCGCCAGAAAGGGTTCGCCGCGTCGTGCCAAGCTTTGTCCTTGCGGCGCAGCACCGTCTTCTCCGCGTTCCAGGCGGAGCGATAGGTCTGCCAGATCACCCGCGGAAAGAAGCGGTGAAAGCCCGTATTGTAGCGCGCCGTCACCGGGTCGCGCGGGGTCGCCACATAGCGGTGATGGACAAGCACATGTTCACTGCGGAAGTGCGAATAGAGCACCATCGCGAGCAGCAGGTCGGCCAGCCAAACCTCGATCTTCGGGCGCTGATGGAGAAGCTCGTGACTGTAGTTGATCCCGATCGTGCCCGTGATGACGCCCACGCCGAACATAAGGCCCAGCGCCTCCCACGTGGTGACATCGGCCTGCGTCACGTACCAAAGCATCCCAAAGAGCGTCACAAACTGCACCGGCGCCCAGATCAGCGTGATCGCCTTGTACCAAAAGAGCTGCGCATCATCGGTCTTGGGATCGATGTTCTCCTCATCGAGGCCCGCGAAGGCGTCAACGATCGAGAAGAGGTACCAGGTCGACGCCGGGATCAGCGCGATCCACCAGCCCCCAAGACTGGCCGCCAGCACGGCGATCAGCGGAAGGCCAAGCGAGATCCAGAACGGAAGCGCTTGTGCGAGCCCGAAACGGGCGGGCGGTGTTGTCATTTCAGCCATGCGTACCCTCAGCGGCCTCAATCTCATTCTGAACTAGATCGTACACTTTTCGCATGACCGTAGGCAAATCCGATGGCCTAAATGCGGCGCGAGGTCGGAATTCGCCGCGCTCTGACGTCGCAGTCAGGGGCACACGAGCGAACTCGATACCGAGAATTAGATGAAAATGTGTGAACGTGTGCCGTGCCTCAGCACCAACGCTTTGCCAGTCGGCCTCAAAGGGTGGGTTGGACGCAGGCGCGTCCGACCAATTGGTGGTGGGCCAACCGAGCATACCGCCGAGGAGGCCTTTGTCCGGCCGCGTCTCCAGCAGCAGCGCACCATCTTCACGCAACGCGACATAAGCCGTGCCGAGCCGCGTGGGTTTGGGTTTCTTGGGTTCTTTCTTGGGCAGCTCGGCCGCCGTTCCTTCGGCGCGGGCTGCGCAAGGGTCGCGCAGGGGGCAGATACCGCAGGCGGGCGAACGCGGAGAGCATATCGTGGCGCCGAGGTCCATCACCGCTTGCGCGTAGTCACCTGGACGCTTTGCGGGGGTGTAGCGCTCAGCGATCTCCGTCAGCTCTGCCTTGGCGCGCGGGAGCGGCGTGTGGACGTCGTGGAGACGGGCCATCACGCGCTCCACATTGCCATCCACGACAGTGGAGGCCTCATCAAATGCAATCGCGGAGATCGCGGCGGCGGTGTAGGGCCCGATGCCGGGCAATGTCAAAAGCTCTTCGCGCGTGGTGGGGAACTCCCCACCGTGATCCGCCACCACGGCGCGGGCGCATTTCAGCAGGTTCCGCGCGCGGGCGTAGTAGCCAAGGCCCGCCCATGCGGCCATGACATCGGCATCCTCTGCGGCAGCGAGGTCCGCCACAGTGGCCCAGATCGAGGTGAACTTGCGAAAATAATCGCGCACGGTGGCCACGGTGGTCTGCTGGAGCATCACCTCTGAGAGCCACACGCGGTAAGGGTCAGGCCGCACGCCCGCGGCACGATCCTGCGGGCCCACACGCCACGGCATGACGCGGGCGTGGGCATCGTACCACGCCAAAAGCTCTGTACTGATCTCACGCAAAAGTTTGCTCCCTGCCCTCAAACATGGATGCGATTGCTCGAAGGGCCAGTTATACATCGACAACCGGCTCGCAGAAGGGGAGAGGCGTGGCCTCAAGCGGCACATATCAGCGCAGGAAAGGACCCAAGCGGGTCTCGTCCCTGCTGGAAAAGCGCATCCGTATGGCTGGCGAATCTCGCGGCTTTTCGGAAACGCGCTTGCTGACCCATTGGGCCGAGATCGTGGGCGAAGATACCGCCAAGACCGCCCGGCCCGTGAATGTGAGCTACGCCAAGGGTGGCCTTGGCGCGACGCTGACGGTGCTAACGACTTC
>JBCBFV010000111.1:0-7640 GCA_038527425.1 Pseudomonadota bacterium | reverse complement strand
ATGGCAGGATGCAGCCGAGGAGGATGTCTTTGTCCCAGTGCGACTGGTAGAACGTCTCGATCTCCTCATTGAGGACGGCCAGGGCCTTGAGCTGCTCCATGGAGCCGCAGAGAACCACGCCCGGCTTGTTGAGGTTACGCTCTTTCGCGTCGAACTTGCGATCAAGCCCGGCGCGGTCAGACGTCATGATGATGTAGCCCACCTTGGTCGGGCTTACGATCGCGCCACCCGCACCGGCGAGGATCTTCATGCTCTCGGGCTGAACGCCCCCGTTCCATTTTACCTGCTTGGTCTCGGCCATCTCTTGCGTCCCGTCCTAAATCGCAGGCGAAGTGCGACTTTGGGCGGGCGTTGTCAAGCCGATGCGGGTCTTGGCGCCGGTGGCACCTGTCGGTTGCCTCACCTCTCGCGGACCTCCGTCCGCTGTCGGGCAGCGGGCGGGAGTATTTTTGGAAAGATGAAGAGCGTTTATTCAGCCGCCTGAGCGGCCGGTTCGCTATCTGCTTCGGCGAGGAAGCGTTCGGCCTCGAGCGCGGCCATGCAGCCCATGCCTGCGCTGGTGATCGCTTGACGATACTTGTGGTCGGTCAGGTCACCGGCAGCAAAGACGCCGGGGATCGACGTCGCGGTGCTGTCGGGCTGCGTGACGACGTAGCCGCCCATATGCGTCTCGAGCACATCTTTGACGAGCTCGTTGGCTGGCGCGTGACCGATGGCCACGAAGAAGCCTTTGCAGGGGATATCCGTGATCTCGCCCGTCTGGGTGTGCTTCACCTTCACGCCTTCTACGCCGAGCGGCATGTCGTTGCCGTAGACCTCGTCCACCTCGTGGAACCAAAGCGTCTCGATCTTGGGGTTCTTGAACAAGCGGTCCTGTAGGATCTTTTCGGCGCGCAGCTCGTCGCGGCGGTGCACCAGCGTGACTTTGGAGGCGAAATTCGTCAGGAAGAGCGCCTCTTCCACAGCGGTATTGCCGCCGCCCACGACCACGATTTCTTGGCCGCGATAGAAGAAGCCGTCACAGGTGGCGCAAGCGCTGACGCCGAAGCCTTTGTATTTCTCTTCGCTCTCAAGACCCAGCCACTTGGCGCGCGCGCCGGTCGCGAGGATCAGCGCGTCGGCTACGTATTCGGTGCCGCTGTCGGATTGGCACACGAACGGGCGCTTCGAGAAATCGACGGAGGAGATGATGTCATGCACCACCTCGCAGCCCACGGCCTTGGCATGGGCTTCCATGCGCATCATCAGCTCGGGGCCCTGCACCTCGGTATCACCGGGCCAGTTTTCCACCTCGGTCGTGGTCGTCAACTGGCCGCCGGGCTCGAGGCCCTGAACCAGCACAGGCTCCAGCATCGCACGGGCGGCATAGACGCCAGCCGTGTAGCCCGCCGGGCCAGATCCAACGATGAGAACGCGCGTCTTTTTCTGCTCTGCCATGGCATCCCCCAAGATATCCGAAGGCGAATATAGGGGCGGCGTGAGGCGACTGAAAGAGGATAAAGGCGCGTTCACGCGGTTGCGAATTATTGCGCGTGCTTGAAACTTTGTTGCGCGTCCGATGCCGTTCGCCTAAGAAACGCGAAGCAAAAGGACCGCACATGCCTTCACATCGCTTAGACGACATCGACAGAATGATCCTTGCCGAATTGCAGGGTGATGGCCGCATGACGAATGTGGAGCTGGCCAAGCGCGTGGGAATCTCTGCGCCGCCGTGCCTGCGCCGTGTGCGCACGCTCGAGGATGCGGGCTACATCACCGGATACCACGCCGAGGTCGACGCCCGGTCGCTCGGGTTCGAGGTGAAAGTCTTCGCTCATGTCGGGCTTAACTCGCAGGCCGAAGCGGACCTCAGCGTGTTCGAGAACCGCTGCCGGGAATGGCCGCTGGTTCGGGAGTGCCACATGCTCAATGGCGAGGTGGATTTCATCTTGAAATGCGTGGCGCCGGACCTGTCGACCTTCCAGACGTTCCTGACGGAAGAGTTGCTCAGAGCCGAGAACGTGGCGCAGGTGAAGACCTCGCTGGTGATCCGGGGCGCCAAGGATGTCCCCGGCGTCCCTTTTGACGTGATGGCAGACCGGCTGGCCAAAGAGGCCTAAGACTAGGCCGCGCCGGCCTCATCTTCGTCCAGTCGCGGAATGCGAACGGGGCCAAATCCATCAAGCCCAGCCATATGCGGGAAGAGCGACAGATAGAGCGCGCGGATGTCTCGTTGCACGAGCGATCTGAGCGTTGCCCCTGGGTGGAAGCTCTCCACCTCGATGCCACAGGCCTTGATACAAGCGTGACGTTCGAGAAGCACATGGAAGACATGTACCGGGCTCGGCGGTGACACGGGGATCGCGGTCTCGCCATCAATCAGATCGGTCGCAGGGACCATATGGCCCCGGTTCGCGCGGAAGACGCGGGCGCCGTAGCCCAGCAGCAGATCATGAGACGGGCGATGCAGCCCCATCGCATCGGCCGGAATGCGTGTCAGCCGACCCGATTCCTCGCTTTGGCCCGCAGCACCTGGCACGACTGTCGTCGATCCCCGCCACAGCACGGTTTGCGGCCCCCGATCCACAGTGGACACAGACATCCCCGGATGAATGTCTTCGATTGCAACGGGGCCCTCTGGTGTCGCCATGAGGGTTCCGCGTGCAAAACCCATGAACGGCGCCTCAAAGAGGGCGGTCGCGGGTGCAAGGCGAGAAACCGAGACTTCTTGGTGAGAGCGATCCAGGTAGGACACCTCATATTTGCGCATCAGAGGCCGTGAGCGCCGAGGATGTCCGTCCTGGTGAGCGTGGTCAGACCTGACCGTGTGGCGCGCGTTCTGAAGCGAAGCCACGGAAGAATAAGGACGCGCCGTCAGACCGGCGTGCAGGGGGCGGTTCATAAAACACCTAACAACAGTGCGAGATCGGCCCCCAAGGCGATGTCGCGTTAACGTCGCAAATAGGCCTCGAATCGGAGCACTGTGTCAAAAAGAAGGGGCGATTGGCCGTGATCCGCAGCCAATCGCCCCTCATTTTCGATTTTGTTTCTTCTGGATTGCGGCCGCTGCCACAATTGGCCCGTGGGCCTTAGGAAACGCGCACCTTCTTCAGCGGTGCCTGCGCCTCTTTCGCGACGCGCTTTGCGGCGCGCACCTGGCGCGAGAACGGGAGCGTCTGGCTCAGGTCGCTCTCAGCTTTCTTTGCTTCGCGCACGACGGCGCTCATCCAACGGTTACGGCTCATATGCATGCCCCTTTGCATCTGGTTGATGCGAGGTATCGCGGGGCATTGCGGCCCCGTTACGCTGCATTTGTGAAAAATCTGGGAACAATGCCGCTGGATTGTGGCGGACTTGGAAACTGGCGCGTGGCGCGTGCTAGAGCCGGATCGTTGCGATCAGGCGGCCGTAGTCAGCCTCTTTGCGGTGAACGGAGCGGCGGTAGGAATAGAAGCGCTCTTCATCTGTGTAGGTGCAGTGTCCGGTCCAGCCGGCCTCGGCCAGGCCCGTTTCTCGCAAGCGATGCAGCCCGTAGGAGGGCAGGTCAAACTGCGCCCTGTCGCCTGCGCCGCCGGCAAAGAAGCGCTGGTTGTCGGGATCTTCGTCCAAAAAGCGGTCCAGGAATTCAGGGCCGACCTCATAGGCGCGCTGGCTTATGGTGGGGCCGATGGCGGCGCGAATCCGGTCGCGCGTGGCGCCAAGTGCTTCCATTGCGCTTACTGTGGCCTCGAGCACGCCGTCCGCGGCGCCCTTCCAACCTGCGTGTGCCGCTCCAATCACACCCGCCTGGGCATCAGCGAAGAGCACCGGTTGGCAGTCCGCTGTCAGGATGCCTAGCGTGAGCCCCGGCACATTGGTGACCATCGCGTCGGCGGTCTCCCCGTGGTTAGATGCATCTCGCACCACCACGACATCTGCTGAATGCACCTGATACTGTGTCATGAGGGCGCTTGGCGCGACTCCCATCGCTTCCGCGACGCGCGCGCGGTTCAGTTGCACCATCTCCGCTTGATCAGACGACCCAGCGCCGCAATTCAAGCCCGCAAAGACCCCCGAAGAGGCGCCCCCCTTGCGGGTGAAAAAGCCGTGACGGATCCCGGCGAGAAGGTCGGAAGTGATGATCTCGACGCCCATGCTCCAAAAGTCGCAACACGGCGCCCGAGGGTCAAGCAGATGGCTGTGGATGACGTGGTTTTGACGCGAGAATAAACGCGAGCCCGACCAGGATCATCGGCAGCGACAGAAGCTGACCCATGGTGACCCCCATGGGGCCGAGGCTCACCACCCAACCAGCGGGGTTATCGAGGGTGATGAATTGGGCGTCCGCCTGCCGAAAGAACTCCACGATGAACCGCCCAAGCCCATAGCCGCCGACGAATACACCCAAGGCGACGCCGGGGCGGAAGAAGACCTTGCGACGGTAGACGAGATAAAGAAGCACAAACCCCAAAAGCACGCCTTCCAGCAAAGCCTCATAGAGCTGCGAGGGGTGGCGCGCGCAAAGCCCGGGCAGGGCGGTCGCGCATTGCTGCGCAGCTTGCCCGGGGAAGATAACGCCCCACGGCATATCAGTTTCGCGGCCCCAAAGCTCCCCATTGATGAAATTCGATAGGCGCCCAAGTGCTATGGCCGGTGGGGTCGTGTAGGCCATGACATCGGCAATTGGCAGCAAAGGAATACCTTGACGCCGACAGTAGATCAGCGCCGCGATCACGACGCCTAGGAAGCCACCATGGAAAGACATCCCCCCGCGGTTGATCATCACGATCTCCAGCGGGTTCGCGAGATAATAGGCGGGCTCGTAGAACAGGACGAAGCCGAGCCGTCCACCAACGATCACCCCAATGATGACCCAGGTGATGAGGTCGCCGATTTGCTCGGATGTGGCGGGCGGCTCCGCGGGCCACAAATGCGGCGTGCGCACAGCCCGCGCCGCCATCCACCAGGCAATCAAAATGCCCACGATATAGGCCATCGCGTACCAGCGAATGTCGCCCACGTAAGGGATGGTGAAGATCACCGGATCGATTTCGGGGAAGGGGATCGCGAAATGCATGGCCGCGTTTTGACGGACCCATCAGCCAAGTCAACAGTTGAGCGTCGCGGCTCCGCGCCCCATATAGGGCTCAAGCCAATGGAGGGCACCAATGCAGACCCGCAACAAGATGATGGACGATATCAGCCAGCTCATGACCAACGCCATGGGCGTAGCCCAAGGCGCGCGCGAAGAGGCTGAGACCGCCATGAAGAGCCTCGTCGACCGTTTCCTTGCTGACCGCGATCTCGTGACCCGCGAGGAATTTGATGCCGTCCGCGCGATGGCCCAGAAGGCCCGCGAAGAGAACGACGCGCTCAAAGCGCGCATCGAGGCGCTCGAAGCTAAAGGCTAAGCCGAGAGCCTCCCGAGGCCTTTTTCCAACAACAAACTCCACGCGTTCCTGTGGCTTCCAAGGCAGCCGCCGGATCGCCTGCGGCGTGCGTTGTGTTCTTCGACATATCAGAACGGACGCAAATCCCGCTTTGGCTGATTTCGCGGCACACGAGCATTCATCCACAACTTATTGCGTCCTCCCCTAAAATAGCGCTTTACAGAACGCGTCCCTCCCCGCACCATATGAGGTATAGGGGTTGGGGAACCCCACACCCCCTAGAGCAGCCACCAAGCGGTGGGGCGCTGTCACGCTCCGCTAGCTATAGACCCGAAAAGGGGGCACGCCATGGCAGTTTCCGAGACCTTTCACGAGATCGAAGACCTCCATCCTATCGATATCGTCGAGCACATCGCCGAGCATCAGGATTGGGAGTTCGATCGGATCTCCGACGAGCAGATCGCAATGGCGGTCGAAGGCCAATGGCGCACCTATTCCATCACACTGGCGTGGTCTGCCTATGATGAGACACTCCGTCTGATCTGCACCTTCGACATGGAGCCGCCCGAGCATCGCCTTGAGGCGCTCAACGCCGCGCTCAACCGCGTGAACGACAATTGCTGGGCAGGCTCTTTCACCTACTGGGCGCAGCAAAAGCTGATGGTTTATCGCTACGGTCTGATCCTGAGCGGCGGCCAGATGGCCACGCCAGACCAGATCGACACGATGATCTCGGCAGCCGTCCTGAGCGCCGAGCGCTACTACCCGGCCTTCCAGCTCGTCACATGGGGCGAGCGTGATCTCGAAGAAGCGATGCAGGTCGCTATTGCGGAGGCCTACGGGCGCGCCTAACGTCTCCCCCGATCCAAGGGGGATACTATGGATTTCAAGGAAATAGATGCCCGCGGCCTCGTGATACTGGGCTGCGGGAAAATGGGATCAGCCATGCTGAAGGGCTGGCTGGACGGCGGGCTTAGCCCGAAGGCCGTTCATGTGCAGGATCCCTATCCGTCAGACTGGGTTGAAAGCACGGGCGTCAACGTCAACGGCGCGCTGCCTGACGCGCCCGCCTTGGTGCTGATCGCTGTCAAACCTCAGATGATGACCGAAGCGCTGCCGGCGCTGCAAAGCTACGGCGGCGGCGAGACGCTCTTTGTCTCCGTGGCGGCAGGAACATCGCTCGCCACCTATGGGCAGATCCTCGGGCTTGAGACACCGGTCATCCGCGCGATGCCCAACACGCCCGCCGCGATCGGGCAGGGGATCACAGCGATTGTGGGCTCTCAGGCGTCAACGGACGCGTATATGGACCTCGCTGAAGGGTTGCTTGCTGCGATCGGCAAGACCGTGCGTCTGGCACACGAAGGGCAGATGGATGCGGTCACAGGGCTGTCAGGCTCGGGCCCGGCGTATGTCTTCCACATGATCGAATGCATGGCCGCGGCTGGTCAGGCGCAGGGCCTCCCGCCTGAGATGGCGATGGAGCTGGCAAGTGCCACCGTTGCCGGGGCAGGGCAGCTTGCGCTGGGCGATGAAACGCCAGAGCAGCTGCGGATCAATGTCACCTCGCCGAACGGCACGACACAGGCGGGACTTGAGGTGCTGATGGACAGCCTTCCATCGCTGATGCGCGCCACTGTGCGCGCGGCGACCGAGCGCTCGAAGGAGCTTTCCCGTGACGGCTGAAATCAGTTTCGATGATTTCCTGAAAGTCGATGTTCGGGTCGGCAAGGTTGTCGATGCGCAGCCCTACCCAGAGGCGAGGAAGCCTGCGATCAAGCTCTGGGTCGATTTCGGCGAAGAGCACGGCGTGCGCAAAAGCTCGGCCCAGATCACCAAGCACTACACGCCCGAAAGCGTCGTCGGGCGACGTGTAATGGCGGTGGTGAACTTCCCCCCGCGCCAGATTGGCAAGTTCATGTCCGAGATTTTGGTGCTTGGCGTGCCAGACGAGGAAGGCGAGGTCGTACTTCTCGCCCCCGATCTCGATGTACCGCTCGGCGGGCGCCTCTACTAAGCGTCGCCGATCGCTTCGCGGAAATGTTTGCGGCAGAGGCTCACGTAGGTCTCGTTACCGCCCACTTGAACCTGCGGACCTTCGATGAGCGCTTTGCCATCAGCGCCCATGCGCGCGACCATGGTGGCTTTCTTGCCACAATGACAAATCGTACGCACCTCCCGCATTTCATCGGCCAACGCCAACAGAGCAGCTGACCCGGGGAAGAGCTCACCGCGGAAGTCGACCCGCAATCCGTAGCACATGATGGGCACGCCCAGATCGTCTACAGCACG
>JBCBFV010000110.1:0-7713 GCA_038527425.1 Pseudomonadota bacterium | reverse complement strand
TCCCACCACGACGCACATGAGCCCAAGCCCAGCAAGCGCCAGAGCGCCGAGGTTGATCGCAACAAGCTTTTGCAGCCGCTGTTTCATGTCCTCATCGCTCAGGTTCGCCTTGCGCGCCCGCATGACCGCGAAGATGCAGTAGCCCAAGAGACCTAGACCAGCGAGCGTGATGGCGGTGCCCACAGGCACGAGAGTGGCGATCATGGCATTCCCCTTTGCGCAGGGCACTTAATCCACAGACAATCGAAGGCCAAGGCCTTGCGGGGGCTGGGCGCGGTAGATATCCCAAGCCTTCGAAGCACAGGAGAGGTGAAGCATGAGCGAACAGGCAACTGACATCGACAGCGGCGGGCAATCCGAAAGTTATCGCGTGACCGCTGCCGAATTGCGCCAGTTCATTGAGCGCTTCGAGCGCCTTGAGGCCGAGAAGAAAGACCTCGCTGAGCAGCAGAAAGAGGTCATGGCTGAAGCTAAGGCACGCGGCTACGACACCAAGGTCATGCGCAAGATCGTCGCTCTGCGAAAGCGTGACAAGGACGACATCGCCGAAGAAGAGGCGGTGTTGGAGATGTATAAGTCCGCGCTGGGCATGTGAGCCCCTAGGGCTCTCACGGCGTGATCAGGTTCACGCCGTGGATGCGATCTATCGCGTAGAGATCTTCTTCGTAAGCTTCGGTGAGGGCGTCAACGGTCTCGTCCGTCCACCCAGGCATATCGAGTTCTTCTTCGAGCTCTTCGAGCAACGCGAACTTGTCGAGGAAGGCTGCGATGATGCGGCGCTTTTGCACTTCGGTCTGCGGCGGATGGCTTTCTAAGTACTTCAGAAAGCGAGAGAAACCTTCCTCGGTCATGATCTCCGAGAGAAGGTCAAAGCCGCCGACGATGGGCGTGTTGAAGTCGCTCCCCGAAATCTCAGTGATCAGCTGAGACCAGATCAGTGGCGTATCCTCGTTGCACCAGACGGTGAGCTCAGCGCGCGGGCACGCTTCTCTCAGGCGGGTAATGACGTCTGACCAGCGAATATCGAAAGGATCAAGCTCGGCGACGAGAGGGTCGCGCACATTGTCGGGCAGGGAAGACAGCACTGCGGGAATGAAGCTCGCCGGGTTGCGGATGGCAAGATGAAGTTCCAGCTGGTCTTCAGCGAAGAGCTCACCCATGGCCGCGACGCGCGGTGGGCCGAGCTTGTAGAACTGGCCCCCCTCGAAGACGCGCGCGTTGATGCAGCAGAAGTTCGGGTTGCTCATCACGATGCGTTCCGCGTCCTGATGCCCAAGGATCGCTTCAATGACGTCGTCGCGCCCCATGTTCTGCGTTTCCGCTGAGGCCTGATTGCTGAGCAGCTCTCTGAGCAACTTGCGGTAACGGCCCGGGTTCGGCACCGCGATACGCTGTTCAGTCAGTGTGTCGCGGTTCTTCAAAAGACATTTGAGAAGCCGGTTCTCATCCGTCTCGTGCGCCCCGATATGATAGACGATTTCCATACCGTCGGTTTGTCTCTTTCTGACTGCTACTTGGTTAATGAAGTGAATTTTCTTACCGCGCAAGGATGCTGGGCCCCCACAAAGGCCCAAGCTACCGCTTGCAAGCGTGCCTGCGCCCCGCTAACAGGGCGCGCGTGCCTCTATAGCTCAGCTGGTAGAGCAACTGATTTGTAATCAGTGGGTCGGGAGTTCGAGTCTCTCTGGGGGCACCACAATCCTCTACACAAAGCGCGAAACGTAGTTCTCCAAGCGTTCCTGACGGCCTGACTTTGGCTGCGGAGAATGCGTGGAGCCGCGGACGGCTGCATGGATCTGATCGAGGTCGAGCGACGTGAGGTTGTTGTTGTCCCAACCTGCATAGCGCTCGGCGCGCATGGCCTCGAGCCCGCCGTCTTCGAGCATCGCTGCCGCGGCAAGGAGCCCGCGGGCACAGACGTCCATCCCACCGACATGGGCCAGCAGGAGGTCCTCCGGATCGAGGGACTGACGCCGCAGTTTGGCGTCGAAGTTCGTGCCGCCTGTGGTGAAGCCACCGGCGCGAAGCACTTCGTAGTAGGCAAGGGCGACTTCGCGCGGGTTATCGGGGAACTGATCGGTATCCCAGCCGGACTGGTAGTCATTCCGGTTCATATCGATCGAGCCAAGGATGTCCAAAGACGCAGCCAGCGCGAGCTCGTGCTCGAAGGAGTGTCCAGCGAGGATCGCATGGCCTTGTTCGATGTTCACCTTCACTTCTTTCTCGAGGCCGAACTCCTTGAGGAAACCGTACACGGTGGCGACGTCGAAGTCGTACTGATGTTTGGTCGGTTCTTGGGGCTTCGGCTCGATCAGGATCGTGCCTTCAAAGCCAATCTTGTGTTTGTACTCGACAACCCGCTGCAGGAACGCCCCGGCTTGGGCACGTTCGCGGCGCAGATCGGTGTTGAGTAGCGTCTCGTAGCCCTCACGTCCGCCCCAGAGCACGTAGTTTTCGCCGCCCAGCGCTTTGGTGGCGTCCATGCAGCTTTTTACCGTTGCGGCGGCGTAAGCGTAGATCTCCGGGTCAGGGTTTGTCGCGGCGCCGGCCATGAAGCGACGGTGCGAGAAGAGGTTTGCCGTACCCCAAAGGAGCTTCACGCCTGTTTCTTCCATCTTTACTGCGAAGATGTCGGTGATCTCTTTCAGGCGGTCTTCGCTTTCAGCGAAAGTCGCACCCTCCGGGCGGACGTCTGCATCGTGGAAGCAGAAATAGGGCGCGCCGAGGCGTGAGAAGAGGTCAAAGGCAACGTCTGCTTTGAGGCGTGCGGCCTCCATGCTGTCGCCAAACCACGGGCGTTCAAATGTTTGACCGCCGAAGGGGTCGCCGCCTGGCCATGCGAAAGAGTGCCAATAAGCGACCGCAAACCGAAGGTGGTCTTTGAGCTTTTTGCCCATGACCAAGGCTTCCGGGTCGTAGTGACGGAACGCAAACTCGTTGTCTGTGTCCGGCCCTTCAAATTTGACTGGCGAGCAGGCGGAAAAGAAGTCGGTCATGAGAGCTCCTTGAGGGTCTTGGCGGCGGCTTGGTAGCGGGCATGCGCATCCCGGAACGAGGGCACAAGCGCCTGATTGGGTTCGATTGTTTTTGCGATTTTGGGAAGTATGGCGATGGATGTGTCGCCTGTAGCCGCCATCATGCCGAGCCGCGCGGCACCAAAGGCCGCGCCGATATCGGAGTTCTCGGGAAGCTCCAGTGGGAGTTCCAGCGACGTGGCGAGCGCGGAGAGCCAGTAGTCGGACGCGGTTCCGCCGCCTGTGGCGAGAAGGCGATCGATGCGCGTGCCGGTGGCATAGAGAGCATCTCGGCAATCGGTGAGAGCAAAGGTGATCCCTTCCACGACCGTGCGGGCGAGGGCTGTGCTGTCGGCGCTATGATCAATCCCGAACCAGCCGCCACGGATGCTGGCAGAATTGAGTGGTGTGCGCTCTCCTCCGAGATAGGGGAGGAAGAGTGCACCCGTGGGGGCCTCGAGCGGACCAAGGCTGCTTGTAAGCCCGGCAGCATCAGATCCCACGAGACCTGCGGCCCAATTAAGGGCGTCTGTACACGCAAGAATGACGCCCATCTGGTGCCACATGTCAGGCAGCGCGTGGCAGAATGTGTGGACGGCCGTCTCTGGGTCCGGCGCATAGGCTTCGGTCGCTGCGAAAAGCACGCCAGACGTTCCAAGAGAGACGAAACCCTGACCCGGTGACGCGACGCCGAGGCCGACTGCCGAGGCGGCGTTGTCTCCACCGCCCCCCGCGACGGGCACTTCGTGCATGCCAAACTGGGCCGCGAGGGTGGGGCGCAAGGTGCCCGAAACCTCAGAGCCCTCAACAAGCCTTGGCATGTGATCTCGGGTCAGCTGTGTCTTCGCGAGAAGCGCATCCGACCAATCGCGCGCCCCTGTGTCGAGCCAGCTTGTCCCCGCGGCATCGGACATATCGGAGGCATATTCGCCAGTGAGCCAAAGACGCAGATAGTCCTTGGGCAAGAGCACTTTGGCAATTTGGTCGAATAGCGCGGCGTTGTTTGCGCGCTGCCATGCAAGCTTTGGCGCGGTGAAGCCCGGGAACACGATGTTGCCACTGACCGCGCGCCAATCGGCATCGGCGTCCATTTCTGCGGCCTCTTTGGCGCTTCTTGTGTCATTCCAAAGGATACAAGGGGCGAGTGGTGCGTCTTCTGCGTTTAGAAGTGTGGCGCCATGCATCTGACCAGAAAGGCCGATGGCGCTGATCTTGGTGCGCACCGCCGGCTCGATCGCGCCAAGGACTTTTTCCGCCGCGTTGATCCAAGAGGCGGGGTCCTGTTCTGACCAGCCCGCATGAGGGCGCGTCACTGATAGGGGAGCTGTCGCTTGTGCAACAACGTTCTGCGCGTCGTCGATCACGACCCCCTTCAGCCCAGATGTGCCTAGGTCTAGGCCAAGATACATGGCCGTCTCCTCCCTGTTTTGGCGCTAACATGACGCCAAGGCGCCGCGTTGGCTAGCGCGCAGGTCGCAAAAGACTTCGCCAGCGGGGGGCGCGCGAACTAGGTGTGCGGCAACGAGGGAGGACTTCATGGACCAAAGACCAGCGCGCACGGTGAACCCGTTCTTCGGCGTAGGCCCAATCAGCGACGTTATCGCGGACGAGGCCGAAGCCCGCCGGAACCGGTTTGCGTTTGATCGGTGGCTTGAGAAAACGTACCGCAAGCGCGCCGCCGACGGTCGCGATTTGGGGCCCTTTACGACGTCAGAAATCGGGCGATCCATGCATCGCGGCACGCCCGCCGATGAAATCCTTCGCGACATGATGCATCACATCCATCGCTACTTTGGATTTCCCGAGGACAACAAACTCGCAGTCGGACTTGGAGGTGGGCACAGCGGCTTCACTGTCGCGCTGATGCACTTGATGTCCCCGACTGCGGGCAATGTATTTGTCGACACGCCCCGTCCAGAAAGCGCGGCGGCTGGCGAGGGAGGGTTCTTCCGTCAGAGCTGGGGAACGCAGGTGCTGGAGCTCATGCAGCATGCAGGCGCCGAGGAGAAAGTGCTCTTTGCCGAAGATGAGGGGTCTGTGCCGCCAGATTTGGCAGAACGAGGGGTGAGCCTCTTTGTCGGGGTGGGCCATGAGACCACTGGGGCCACAACCTACACACGAGAAGAAGTTGAGCGCCTGCTTGACTGGTTGGCCGGGGATCCTTCGGGCCGCCACGCGATGGTCGATGTCACTTCGCTGCTCGGGGCGATGACGTGGTCCGAAGATGTGGTTGAGCGCTTCATGTCTGAGTGCTGCCTCTTCACGCCGTTCCAGAAAGCGATTGGCGGCGTATCGGGCTACTTTTTGGCGTCTTTCACGCCTGAAGCCATGGCGTCGATCTCTGCAAATATGTCGGATCCTGCATGGGCCATACCGCGGCAACTGAAGCTCGCTGTACCTACCGACGCGAAAAGGCCGTTGTCTGGCGAGAGCAGCGTCGAGCTTGGCCCGTTTTACGATCCTAAGGCGGAAAAAATGACGGGCGGTGTGATCAACACTTACTCCGCTCTGGCCTTTGCCGAGACGACTTTCGGCCTCTTGCGGGTCGAGGGGCTGATCGGGTCCGCCGAGGTGATGAACAAGCGCTCGGCCGCCAACCGGGCTGCGATTGATGCCTGGCTGCAAGGCCAGACACTGTTGCAGCCTGGTGTCGCGCGGGCAGACAAACGCGGCGCGGCGGTGACCCTCCTTCGTGTGGAGGATCCAGAGGTTGATGACCCCGAGGTGCATGCGCAGATCATCGCATTGTCGAAGGACCTGCTGGGATATGCGGGCCTCGCGGACGAACCCGGGCTCGATGCTGCGCGTTACGTCAACGCCTTCCCAGGGACGCCCGGGGACTACCGCGCCTGGATTGGTGGCATTCGCGACGAGGCAGACATCGTCAGCCTTCTGGAGAACATCACCTACGCCTACACTCGCGCCAAGGAACAGGTTTTGGGCAAGTCGCACGAGGCTCTGGTCGAAGCGGTGCCGGACCGCACGGGAGCGACACGCGTCTTGATCGCTGATCTCGTGGGCCTGAAGTTCGACGCCAACGGGCGGCCTGACGCCTCAGCCGTGAAAGCATACATCGAGTCGCAGGGCGCAACTTTCACCGAAGGCGCATGGGATGGGAGCGATTTGCCGGCTGGCGAGCATTTCTTCTACCTGCCTGATCTCTCGACGGCTGAAGAGCTGACCGAGGCCTGCCGGCAGGGCCAGTATCACGCCGTCATCGCGGCGGCGACTTTCTTCCCTGTCGATCTGCCATTCCCGGAAGGCGGCGTTCGGATCGGGGCGGGCACCGGTAACATGGCATGCACCTGTTGGGGTGGGGGTGATGGTGGAGGGCACGCGCCCTTGATGAACACGCCCAGCTTCAACAGCCGCGCGACCGCTCAGATGGTCATGAAAGCGCTGCTGCGCGTGATGCCGGATATCGACGTCACCGAGATGCATGACCGCGTGGTGGCAGGTACTTTTGACACCGGCAAACACCTCAAGGACTTCCCGACGGAGAAGCTTGAAGGCAAGCGGATGGGGGTTATCGGATACGGAAACATCGGGCGCGAGGTGGCCAAACTGGGGGCTGCTTTTGGGATGCATGTGACCGTCCACGCGCGCGAACGCCATAGGGATTTTATCCTCTCAGAAGGCTTCGACTATGCCGCAACGCCTGCTGAGGCGGCGCTGGGTGCAGATGTCTTGTCACCTCACACCGGTCTCGGGCCGAACGTCGATGGGCGTTTCGCGAATGCAGGCCTCGTTGGTGCAGAGGTTTTGAGCGGCCTCGCTGAAGGTGCTGTTCTTGTGAACTACGACCGTGGCGAAGTTGTTGACGCGCAAGCTCTCCACGCGGCGATGGAGACCGGTCGGGTGAGCTATGCTGCAATTGATGCAGATCTCTTCGTTGGAGAAGACGGATCGCTCTCCGGCCCTATGGTTCCGTATCGCCCGCTGGCCGAGGCCTTCCCCGGACGGCTGGAACTGTTACCTCATGCAGCGGCCGACACAGAGCACACATCGCGGGTTGAGGGTGCCAAGCAAGCGGTGGATCAGATTCTCTCTGCCATCCGCGATCGCGTGGTCATCAATGGCAAAGGGGCGACGCCTGAGGGATATACGAGTGGTGGCGCCATGACGGTGCCAGGTGTGGGGGCGAGCTCTGCGGCGGCTGTGAGCCGCGTGGATGCGCGTGCGATGCGCGATCTCGCGGAAGAGCTCGCGGCGATCTGGGGCGCAATTGACGCAACAGAGGATCCAGCACGCCGGGAGGAGCTGATCGAACGCCATGGGAGGGCGTTGACGCTTGCGTCCAACAGGCTCAGCCGCACGCTCAATAAGGACGGCCTAACCGGCGGTTGGAGCTAAGCTGCGCCTTTCTGGTTGCGCCTTCTCGAAGGCCCTTCTACACGCGGACATCTTTTCAGACCGCCGCGGACGCCTCCGCGGCGCCAATGCAATGGCGAGGACGACATGCAGGTCACCGAAACTATCAATGAAGGTCTCAAGCGGGGCTACAAGATTGCGCTGAGCGCAGGCGAGCTTGAGGAAAAAGTCACCGAAAAGCTGAAAGAAGCGCAGCCGGAAGTCGAGATGAAGGGCTTCCGCAAGGGCAAAGTCCCGCTCGCGCTGCTTAAGAAGCAGTTCGGCGATCGCGTGCTTGGTGAGGCTCTTCAAGAGACCATCGACGGCGCAATGGCGCAGCATTTCGAAG
>JBCBFV010000109.1:0-7772 GCA_038527425.1 Pseudomonadota bacterium | reverse complement strand
AGAACACGCCGCCCACGGGCCTGATCCTCGGTGTGCACCGCGCCTATGAAGGTTTCCTTAAGTCGGTGATCGGTTCGGTAGAGGCGCGTTTAGAAGTTCTCGAACGCTACGCGGCGGACCCGACGTCCGGCGGCGGCATGCAGGACAAAGACTACCTGATGCTGATGGTGCTCAACCGCACCCTGCCCGTCCTGCGCCATCTGCGCCAATTGCCGAGCGTCCATCCGGAGCGCCTTTACGAGACGCTGATTTCGCTCAGCGGCGAGCTTTCGACCTTCGAGGACAAAGACCGCAAAGCTCCCGATTACGGGCGCTATCTGCACGACCAACCGCGCGAGACATTCCGGCCCATCGTCGATGATATCCGCCGCTTCCTGAGCCGCGATGTGGGCCGCGCGCTGCGTCTGCCGCTCGAACAACGCCGCGAGAATTCGTTCCTCGCCCAGGTCGACGATCCAAACCTTTTCTCGAACGCTGCCTTTATCGTCGAGGTCTCGGCCGCGCTGCCGCTGACCCAGATCCAGCAGCAATTCCCGCAGCTGTGCAAAGTCGGCCCCAGCACGCGGATGAAAGAGATCATCGTGAACAACTTGCCGGGCATCACGCTCGTGCATACGCCCAACCCGCCGCCGCAAATCCGCGTCGTGTCGAACCATGTTTACTTCATGATCGATAAGATGAGCCCGCTGTGGCGCGACTTCTCGGTGGCGCCTGCGATTGGCATGCATTTCGCGGGCGCTTGGCCGGGGCTCGAGCTGGAGCTTTGGGCGATCCCGGAGGAGCGCTGATATGGCAGGGGACGACGACGAACGCACCGTATTCGGGCAGAAGTTGCCGCCCCAATCGCCGCGGCCTCAGCAGACGCCGCCCCAGCAGGCTGCGCCGCCGCCACCTCAGTATCCGCCTGCGCAACCCGCACCGCCGCCTCCCACCGGGGAGCGCACGATTTTCGGGGTGAAGGTTCCGGGCACGCCGCCTGCACAGCCGAACCCGCAACAGCCCGCACCACCGCCGCAATATGGCGCGCCGCCGCCCGCCTATGGTCAGCCACAGCAGCCACCACCAGCTGCGCCGCCAGCAGGGGGCGAGGACACGTGGCTCGGTGGAGCGATCACGCCGACACCGGGTGCGCCCGTGGCGCCGCCTGCTTATCCGGCGCCACCGCCGCAAGCAGGCTATCCGCCGCAACAGCCGCCGGGCTATCCACCGCAACCGGGGTATCCGCCTCAGGCGCAGCCGCCCGGATATCCGCCTCCGCCGCAGCCGGGCTATCCCCCTCAGCAGCCGCCCGCCGGCTATCCGCCGCAACAGCCGGTCGCCGCGCCGCCGGGATATCCGCAGCAGCCATCTTACGCGGCAGGAGGCCCGTCCGGGCAGGACATGCAGTTCCCGGGCCAGAACCAGCCCACACCAGCGCCCACTGCGCCGGTCCAGAAAATCGCCTTCCAGGACGCGCTGCGCGGGGCAGGGCTCGAGGTCGGGAATGCCACCAATCCGATCATCGCTGCGGCCTCTGACATCCTCATTTTGCTGGGGAGGCTCAGGACCGGAATGGTTGAGATGTCAGCAATTCCGTTGAGAGATCACGTATTGAGGGCGATGGCGGAATTCACGGACAAGTGCATGGCCGCTGGCGTTCCGCCCGAGGATATCGACGTGGCGCGTTACGCGTTGGCCGCCACCGCGGACGACATCGTGCAGACGGTGCCGGGCAATGATCCGCAGTACTGGCAGCAATTCTCCATGGCCGCCGAGCTTCTCGGTGATCGTTCTGCCGGGATCGGCTTTTTCTCGCGGCTCGAGCAGGTGATGGCCTATCCGCAGCAGCGCCGGAACGTGTTGGAGCTGATGCTGACCTGCATGTCGCTAGGGTTCGAGGGCCGCTACCGGGCCGAGCCGCAGGGCGCGGTGACGCTGATGCGGATCCGGTCCGAGGTGTACCAGCGCTTCCGGTCGACCGAGGCGCGCCCGGGGGGCGATCTGTCTCACAAGTGGTTGCCGGTGATTTTGGGCGGGCGGCGTCGACAATCGGCAATGCCGCTGTGGGTCGTGGCCTCTGTTGCGGGGGGTATGGTGGTCGCTTTGTTTGCGACGCTGTCTTACCTGCTCAGCACCGATGCGCGCGCGGCCTCGAACGATATTCTGGCCGCCCATGCCGCCGCGACGCCGCCTGTGATCACACCGGTCGTCATCGGCAACGTGGTCGCCGACACCACCGAATACGAGGCCCAGGGCACCGGCCAGCTGGAGACGATCCAGGGCAAGCTCGCCGCCGAGATCGAGGCAGGCACCATCGAGGTGCTGGAGGAGGGGGACTGGATCCTCATCCGTCTGGGATCGGCGCTGCGCTTCGGCTCGGGCTCGCCGCAGCTTCTGGAAGATTACACCGATCTGATGGCGCGCATCGCGGGCGTGCTCGAGGATGAGGATCGCGTGGAAGGGATCATGCCCGAGGGGATGGACCCTGACATCAAGGTCGAGGGGCATTCCGACAACATCCCGATGCGCGGCACCGGGCGCTACAAGACGAACGAGGCGCTGAGTGAGGCGCGGGCACAGACGGTCTCGGACCTGCTTGCCCCCCAGCTGAGCGACCCGTCGCGCCTGTCGGTCGTCGGGGTAGGGCCCGCCGATCCGATTGATCCGGCCAACACCCGTGAAGCGCGCGCCAAGAACCGGCGCGTCGAAATCCTCTTGAGGAAGGAAGACCGCCTGTGAGCTTTGCCAGGTTCTTTCGCGCGATCCTGCGCGGCTGGCACCTTCCGTGGGTGCGCATTCCGCTGACAATCATTGCCATTGTCTGCATCTGTGCGGCGGTCTGGTACGGGCTGCCGATGACGGGGGTCAGCTGGCTCATTTCGCCTTTCGTGCGGGGTGGGGTGATCGCGGCGATCCTGGCCGCGATCGCGCTTTTCCAATTCCTCGGATGGCGCAAGCGCAAGCGCGCGGCGGCGGCCCTTGAGGAATCCCTCATTGAAGAACCGGTCGGCGACGGCGTCGTTCTGGCCGAGCGCATGCAAGAGGCCCTCGGACGTCTCAAGAAGGTGGGCGGGGCCACGTATCTCTACGAGATGCCCTGGTACGTCATCATCGGCCCGCCGGGCGCCGGTAAGACGACGGCGCTCGTCCATTCGGGGCTGGAGTTCCCGGGCACCGACGCGGCCGCTGTGGCGGGCTTTGGCGGCACCAAGAACTGCGATTTCTGGTTCGCCGAAGAGGCGGTGATGATCGACACCGCAGGCCGCTACACCACGCAGGACAGCGATGCGCGGTCCGACAAGATGAGCTGGGCGGCCTTCCTCGAACAGCTCAAACGCACGCGGCCCAACCAGCCCATCAACGGGGTCATCCTCGCGTTCTCCTGCGAGGACATGATGACGGCCACCGACGACATGCTCGACAACCACGCGCTGGCCGTGCGCAAGCGCTTGGGCGAGCTGAACGAGACGCTCAAGATCAATGTGCCTGTCTACGTGATCTTCACCAAGGCCGACATGATCGCGGGCTTCCGCGAGTATTTCGGGCCCCTGCAGGAAGACAAACGCAAGGCCGTCTGGGGCATCACCTTCCAGACGAAGAACCGCAAGGAAGAGACGCACCGCGCCGTCGCCGCCGAATTCGACCAGCTGATCACGCGCCTCAATGACGAGGTCACCGACCGCCTGAACGAAGAACCCGATAGCGTCTCGCGCATCGCCATCTTTGGCTTCCCGGGTCAGATGGCGCTGATGCAGCGCAACGTCACCGACTTCCTGCGCCGCGTCTTCCAGAAACCGCAGGAGATCAACGCGATCCTGCGCGGCTTCTATTTCACCTCGGGCACCCAGGAAGGCACGCCCATCGACCAGGTTCTGGGCGTGGTGGGCAATGCCGGGGCAGGGGGCGCGGCCTCGGGCTTTATGTCCGGCCGTGGCAAGAGCTTCTTCCTGCACGACCTCCTCAAGAAGGTGATCTTCGAGGAGCGTGACTGGGTAGGCTACGACCTCAAGGCCATGCGCCGCCGCGCGGTCTTCCGCACGGTCGTCTCCACCGCCATCGCCATCGTCTGTGTGAGCACCATGGTGGCCTTCGGCTATTCCTACTGGCGCAACGCCACGCTTGTGGCCGAGGCCGACCGTGCCCGCCAGTTCTACGAGGCGGAATCTGCGCAGCTTCAGCAAGAGGCCATCATTGAGAGCCCGGCGACCCAGCCGCTTCTTGGCGCTCTGGGCCTCGCACGCGATATCCCCACCGGCTGGGGCGAGCCGCGCGAACAGGACTTCCTCGAGACCCTTGGCCTGTCGCGCCGCCCCTCGCTGCGCACAGCCGCGCTGGAGGCCTATAGCGACAGTCTGGAGCGCCTCCTGCGCCCGCGCATGATGCTCTACCTCGAGGGCCGCCTGCCGGCCCTTTTGCAGGAGAACAACATCGAAGAGGCCTACCGCGCGCTCAAGGTCTATATCCTGCTCGCCAAGGAGCAGGACGGCCGCGAAGACGACCTCGCCATCCAGGCCTATTTCGCCAACGCCTGGGCGGCAGAGTATCAGGAGCCCGGGCAAGACAATTCCTACCGCGAGATCAACGAACACCTAGCCGCGATGCTCGAGCTCGATGACCGGGTGGAGCCCACGCTGAAGCCCAACGCCACCCTCGTGGAGACGGTGCAGCAGCAGATCGCCACGCTGTCGCTGGCCCAGCAGGCCTATGCCTCGATCCTCTCGGATTCGGCGGCTCTCGAACCCTACGTGCTGACCGAGACCTTCGATCAGGTGCAGTGGGACGTGGTCTTCCGCACCACCGATGGTCGCCCGCTCGACACGCTCACGGTGCCGGGCCTCTTCACCTTCACCGGCTATTGGAGCGTCTTTAACGAGGCTGTCGCCAATGCCGCCACGCGCCTGGAAGACGAACGCTGGGTGCTGGGGGAGGCGGGGGCCGAAGCCGACTATCAGGGTCAGCTCTTGGGGCTGAACCGGTCGCTGCACGCGCTCTACGAACAAGACTTCGAGAACGCGTGGAAAGACATGCTCGCCCGGATCGAGCTTGTGCCGATGTCTGCTGGCGCGCCGCAGTATCAGGGCCTGTCGGTGGCCTCGTCACCCACGCTGTCGCCGATCCTCAAATTGGCCGAGGCCATGGACCGCGAAACGCGTCTGACGCGCTTCCTGGATGCGGTCGAAAACATTGATCTGTCGCCTGAGGCGGTGGCTTCGGGCGACATCGGCGGGCAACTTGCCGAGGTGGGCTTTGACGAGGTGGAGCGGACGTCTGGCAAGCTCGAACGCATCTTCCTGAACATGTTCCGGGACCGCGCGAAGTTCCCGGAACGGGCTGGGCCTCAGGCGGGCTCGTCCCAACGCTCGCAGCTTGAAGCGATCGAGGAACCCTTCCGCCGCTGGCACAATTTCGTGGCCGATCAGGGCAACGCGGGCGCCAAGCCCGTAACGATCCTTCTCTCCGGGCTCGATAAGCTCGCTAAGAACCGACAACTTGCTGCGCGCGGGGGCTCCGGCGATCTGGATCGCATCGGCCTGCAAGAGGCGCTGAACGATCTGCAGTTCGGAGCCAACACCAACCCGCCCAAGGTCATTGAATTCGTGGAGGACATCGATCAGGAATTCCTGTCGATCACCGTGGGCGAAGACATGAAAGAGCTGTCGCGCGCCCTGCAGGAAGAGGTCGCGGTCTATTGCACGCAAAACATCGGCCCGAACTTCCCGTTCTCGCGCGGAGGCTCGCGCCATGTAGCCACCGCCGCCTTTGGCGAGTTCTTCGGCTATGGCGGCCGGATGGAGCGGTTCTATAACGAGCGTCTGCGCCCCCATACCCAGCGTGCCGCCGATGGCACCATCGAGCCGCGCGACGGCTCCAACATCGGCTCGCTTCTGTCGCGCAGCACGCTGAGCCAGTTCAGCCGCGCCGAGCGCATCCGTCAGGCCTTCTTTGACCCCGGCAGTGCCTCGCCGTCGGTGACCTTCTCGATCGCCCAGGTGGCCGCGACCGAGCGGGTGGAGGGCTCGATCCTCTCGATCGGCTCGCGTCAGGTTCAGCTCCTGAATGGCCTGACCGGTCAGCAGATCGTCTGGCCCGACCAGATCAGCGATCTGGCGATCACGCTCCTGCCGCAGCGCAACGGGATCAACAACTCGATCCGCTTCGGGGCGGAGCGGTGGTCGATCATCAGCTTCCTCGAGCAGCGCCCCAAGATCAGTGGCACCCGTGTCGATGTCACGCCGCAGGTGGGGGGGCGTGCTGTGACGCTGCGGTTGGAATTCGACTCCATCACCGTGCCGTTCCTCATGCGCGAGATCCGAGAGTTCTCGTGCCCCACAACGCTGGAGTAACCCATGGTGAGCGCGGTCATATACGGCAAGCATCCCGCCTACGGTGACTTCCTTGCCCACGGGCTGCCGCACGAAAAACTCGATTTCTTCGACAAGTGGCTGGAGGGCGTTCTGCCCCCGCTCAAGGCCACGCTGGGCGACCAGTGGGAGGCCTCGTGGCGCGCGGCACCGGTGCTGCGCTTCTGGATGGGGCCGGACATCTTTGGCGCGCCCCTTTCGGGCCTCTTCATCGCCTCGCGCGACAAGGTGGGCCGCCGCTATCCGCTGATCTTCGGGCTCACGGGCGTCGTCTCACCGCCGCCGGTGCACCCGGCCCATGACGAGGCGCCCTTTGATGCCCTCTTGGCCCATCTGGGCGCCTTTGAGACGCCTGAGGAGGGCGCCAAGGGGGTGGGCAAGCTCTTGGAAGGCCTGGCCCTGCCAGAGCTGCGTGGCGCGGCGTTTGAGGAGGGCCAGGACGGGGTGCTCTGGGCTTCGCGCGGGGATGGCAACATCCGCCAGCTTCTGAGCGACGCGCGCACGGCTGACGCCGACAAGGCCCAGCTGGGCCGGTCGCACTGGTGGCACGGCCCCGAGATGTATCGCAACGCAGGATGGCTCGCCGTGAACGGGCTGCCTGATGTGGGCGCGCTGACGTGGCTTTTGACAGACCGCGTGCGCCAGCCGGAGCAAGCCGACGCGGCCGCAGAGCCCGCGGCCCAACCAGCACCAGCACCGGCGGCAGCACCAGAACAACCGCCAGAGCCCGGGGAGGGGCAGGCCAATGAGTGACGCCACACGGCTTCAATCGACCTCGACGGACGGTTTGTTCGACTTTGAGACCTGCTATCGCAGCGACGTGGGTTGCGTCAGAAAAGTAAATGAAGACAGTGTGTTAGGATCACCTAATGCGGGGCTCTGGCTCGTGGCGGATGGCATGGGCGGCCATGCGGCAGGCGATTTCGCCAGCCAGGAAATCGTACGCCAGATGGAGACGGTGGGCGTGCCCGCCGGCGCGCTCGATCTGCGTGCGCGGTTCATGGAGCGGCTCTCGAACGCCAATGCCGCGATCCTCGCCCACGCCGCCGAACTCGGCAAAGGGGCGATCGGATCGACGATCGCAGCCCTCCTCATCCAGCAGGATCACTACGCCTGCATCTGGTCCGGCGACAGCCGCGTCTACCGCTTCCGCCAAGGCCAGCTATCGCGGGTCACCAAGGATCATACCGAGGTGCAGATGCTCATCGACAGCGGGCAGATCACCGAAGAACAGGCCTTCGACTGGCCCCAGCGCAACGTCATCACCCGCGCCATTGGCGTGACCGACGTGCCCGAATGCGACATGCGCGATGGCGGGCTGGTCGACGGGGACCTCTTCCTTATCTGCTCGGACGGGCTGACCGAATACTTCAACGATGCGGAACTCGAAGGCGTGCTGAGCCGCGCCGCGCCCGAGGCCATGGACGACCT
>JBCBFV010000108.1:0-7776 GCA_038527425.1 Pseudomonadota bacterium | reverse complement strand
CCGACGGCGCCGAAGTCGATGTCCCAGCGGAGGGTGTCGCCCATGAAGCGGTCCACGACCCACTCGTTGCGGCCGAGCTCGACGAGCGTCGTCCGGAGGAGGGCCGTCTTGAGGACGGGGTCCACCTGGCCGTAGGGCATCTGAAGCACCCGGCCCACATCACGCACCGCGGCCTTCGACAAGAGAGCACCAAAGGTGATGATCTGCCCCACCTTGTCGCGTCCGTATTTTTCTTGGACGTAGCGGATCACCTCTTCCCGGCGGTCCATGCAGAAGTCGATATCGAAGTCCGGCATCGAGACACGCTCGGGGTTGAGGAAGCGCTCGAAGAGCAGGCCGTAGCGCAGCGGATCGAGGTCAGTGATGGTAAGCGCATAGGCCACGAGCGAGCCCGCGCCCGAGCCCCGCCCCGGCCCCACCGCCACGCCGTTGTCTTTCGACCACTGGATGAAGTCGGCCACGATCAGGAAATACCCGGGAAAGCCCATGCCTTCGATGATGCCCAGTTCGAAATCGAGGCGCTCTTGGTATTCCTCCACCGTCACGGCATGCGGGATCACGGCGAGACGCGCCTGAAGCCCCTCATTGGCCATGCGGCGCAGTTCGGCCACCTCGTCATCGGCGAACTTGGGTAGGATTGGATCGCGCTTGTAGGACTTGAACGCGCAACGTTTGGCGATCTCGATCGTATTCTCCAAAGCCTCCGGCAGGTCAGCGAAAAGCGTGGCCATCTCGTCCGGGGATTTGAAGTAATGTTGGGCCGTCAGACGGCGTCGCGCCTCCTGCTGGTCCACGTAAGCGCCTTCAGCGATGCAGATCAGGGCGTCGTGCGCCTCGTACATGTCAGACTTCGGGAAGTAGACATCGTTCGTGGCCACGAGCGGCAGGTCCATCGCGTAGGCCATCTCGACAAAGCCTTGCTCGGTCAGACGCTCGGCCTCCGGCTGGCCGCCCTCGCCCGGGTGGCGCTGAAGCTCCACATAAAGCCGGTCGCCAAAGATCGCGCTGAGGCGCTCCATCAACGCTTGCGCCTTCGGGCGCTGCCCTGCCTGCAGCAGACGTCCCACAGGGCCGTCGGGGCCGCCGGTCAGGCAGATCACATCGGCCGAATTCGCCTCAAGCTCCTCCAGTGTCACCTGCGCGAGCTGCCCGCCTTTATCGACGTAGAGGCAGGAGTTCAGACGCATGAGCCCTTCGTAGCCCGCCTCGCTCTGCGCCAGCAGAACGACCGGCGCAGGCAGGCGCGGTTTCTCGCCCGGCTGCGCGGGATCAAAGCAAAGATCGACCTGGCAGCCGATGATCGGCTGCACCCCAGCCTTCGCCGCGCCCTCGGAGAATTCCAGCGCGCAAAACATGTTATTGGTGTCGGTCACCGCTACCGCAGGCATGCCCATATCGGCCACCATGCCCGGCAATTTCTTCAGCCGCATCGCCCCTTCAAGAAGCGAATACTCAGTGTGAACGCGGAGGTGGATGAATCGCGGATCTGCCATGGTGATACCCTATCTAGCGCCCGACCGTCGCGCCAGCCACTACCGAAGGGAAAAGTTAGCCAATTGGATAAGTGTATTGACTCGAATGACAGCTCGGCATTACTTAGTTATATGGCTAACCATTTAGACACCTTCTTCGCCGCCCTCGCCGACCCTACGCGTCGGGCCGTGATCGAACGCCTCACCGAGGGCTCAGCGCCCGTGAGCGAGCTCCATGCCCCCCATGACATGGCGCTGCCCACCTTCATGAAGCACCTCTCCAAGCTCGAAGACGCCGGGTTGGTGCGTACTGAAAAGAAAGGCCGCGTCCGCACCGTTCACATTGAAGCCGCCCCCCTTGAGGCCGCCGAAAGCTGGATCAAGCGCCAGCGACAGGTCTGGGAGGGACGTCTCGACCGCTTCGCTCGCATTGCCGAAAAACCAAACTGAAAGGTCCCGAAACTATGGATACAGAGACACTCTCCTTCACCCGCACGATTGCCGCTTCGCCTGAGCGCGTCTTCACGCTCTTCACGGATTCCGACGCGCGGCAAAGCTGGAACTCCCCGGGCGAAGGCTACACGGTAACGGTCACCCACCCCGCCAAAACAGCGCCCGGCGTGCGCGAAAGCGCGTTGGTCCAAGCCGCGGATGAGCCGGACACCGTCGTGCATACGGATTGGACGACCGTCACACCGGAAGTCGTGGCCCATGCTGAGACCCTTGAGGTGGACGGTGAGCCGCTAGCCTCGTCCTTCGCGACCGCCACGATTGAGCCTGATGGCGACGGCACAAAGCTCACGCTTCTGGTGGCACTTGTCTCCTTTGCTGGGGCCGAGATGCTCGAAGGCTACCGCATGGGCTGGGAAGCAGGCATTGCCGCGCTTTTCGAGGCCACCTAACGCTCAAGGATTGGGCAGCAGCCACCCCGAGAAGGCAGCTGCCTATTCTCTACCTCTTGCAATTCCCACGCGCCCGCGCTGAACTACGCGAACGGGCGCGCCCTCTACGCCGCATCGAGAGCGCTCTGACCCGCCACCTAGGTACCGCGGCTTTGCGCACCCATGGAGATCTCTTTCCGCCTGAATGGCGACGACGTGACAGTTTCGGACGAGACCCCGACACGCACGCTTCTCGACTGGCTTCGAGACAACAAAGGCCTCACCGGCACCAAAGAAGGCTGCAACGAAGGCGACTGCGGGGCCTGCACCGTTATGGTCACCGATGAGAGCGGTCCGAAGGCCCTCAACGCTTGCATCCTCTTTTTACCCCAGCTTCACGGCAAGGCCGTTCGCACCGTAGAGGGCGTGGCCGCACCTGATGGCACGCTGCATCCAGTGCAGGAGCAGATGATCAAGCATCACGGCTCTCAATGCGGGTTCTGCACGCCGGGCTTTATCGTCTCCATGGCCACCGATCACCTGACGGGCTCGACCGACCACGACACAACGCTTGCAGGCAACCTGTGCCGCTGCACGGGCTACGCGCCCATCATCCGAGCCGCAGAAGAAGCCGAGGGGACCGAGACCCCGGCGCATATGAAAGACACTCTCCCCGCGCCTGCGGTGATTTCTGATGGGACGCATGCCCTGCCGAAGACGAGCGATGAGCTCGCCGATTGGGCGCTTGCGCACCCTGAGGGCACGATTGTCGCTGGGGCCACCGATGTGGGCCTCTGGGTCACGAAGCATCATGCCGATCTGGGGCCCATGGCATTCCTTCACGGCTGTGAGGAGCTCAAACAGATCTCGGAGAGTGACGACGCGATCACGCTGGGCGCCGCGGTCACGATCACGCGCACGATGGCCGCTCTGCCCTATGCAGAGTTGCGGGAGATGTTTCGCCGTTACGGCTCCACGCAAGTGCGCAACGCAGCCACCATTGGTGGCAATATCGCGAACGGCTCCCCCATTGGGGACAGCCCACCGCCGCTGATCGCGTTGGGTGCCACGCTGCATCTGAGGCGCGGAGATGTAAGACGTTCACTGCCCTTGGAGGATTACTTCCTCGCTTACAAAAAGCAGGACCGGGCGCCCGGCGAATTCGTGGAGGCCGTGAGCGTCCCAAAGCGGGCGGATCGGCTGCGGGTCTACAAGCTCTCCAAGCGGGCGGATCAGGATATCTCGGCTGTGTGCGGCGCGCTTTATGTGCCCGTTGAGGACGGTATCGTGCGCGCGCCACGGATCGCGTTCGGAGGCATGGCTGGAACGCCAAAGCGGGCAAGTCATCTTGAAGCCGCATTGGAAGGGCAGCCCTGGAGCCAGGCGACCCTTGAGGCCGCTTTGACTGCTCTGCGCGAGGATTTTGAGCCACTCAGCGACATGCGCGCCTCCGCCAGCTACCGGATGACGACCGCTGAAAACATGGTGCGCCGCGCGTTGATGGCTGACGAGGGCGAGCTCCTTTCGGTCGGGGAGGTGCGCCCATGAGTGTCGCCAAGCCCCTGCCCCATGATGCCGCCCGCCTCCATGTTACGGGCGCCGCGCGCTATACCGATGATGTACCGACACCCAAGGGCACGCTGCACCTCGCATTCGGTATATCCAGCATTGCGCGCGGGCGTCTCATTGATCTCGACCTGAGCGCGGTCCGCGCAGCGCCCGGTGTTGTAGATGTGCTCACGGCCGACGATTTGCCTGCAGCGAACGATGTCTCCCCCTCAGCCCATGACGAGCCACTGCTGAGCGATGGGTCTGTGCATTATCTGGGTCAGCCGCTGTTTGCTGTGATCGCCGAGACGCATCTGGAGGCGCGCTATGCCGCGACTTTGAGCAAGGCGAGCTACGAGGAAGAAGCGCCGATTCTGAGCATTGAGGAGGCCCTCGCCGCAGACAGCCGCTTCGAGGAAGGCCCCCGCATCTATTTGAAGGGTGATGTGGAGGCGGCTTTGGCGGGCGCACCTCATTGCGTGAGCGGGTCCCTGACCCTTGGTGGGCAGGAGCATTTCTACCTCGAGGGGCAAGCGGCTGTCGCCTTGCCGCAAGACAGCGGCGACATGATCGTCCACTGCTCTACCCAGCACCCAACGGAGATCCAGCACAAGGTGGCAGAGGCTTTGGGCGTGCCCTTCGCCTTCGTGCGCGTCGAGGTCCGGCGCATGGGCGGTGGCTTTGGCGGCAAAGAGAGCCAAGGCAATGCGCTGGCCGTCGCCTGCGCCGTGGCCGCTGCGCGCACGGGCCGGCCCTGCAAGATGCGCTACGACCGCGATGACGACATGATCATCACCGGCAAACGTCACGATTTCCGGATTGATTACGAGGTGGGGTTTGACGACGAGGGCAAGCTGCTTGGTGTCGACTTCACGCAATACGTCCGCTGTGGCTGGGCAATGGATCTTTCGCTACCCGTGGCGGATCGGGCCATGCTGCATGCCGACAACGCCTACGACCTGCCAACAGCGCGCATCACCTCGCACCGATTGAAGACAAACACGCAGTCCGCGACGGCATTCCGCGGGTTTGGCGGGCCTCAAGGCATGGTGGGGATTGAGCGGGTGATGGATCATGTGGCCCACCACCTCTCACTGGACCCGTTGCGCGTGCGGCAGGCGAATTTCTATGCTTCCGGCGGCCCTCCGGGGGAAGTACGGGGCGCAAAGAAGTTGGGGACCACGCCCTATGGGATGGAAGTGACCGACAGCGTCATCGCCGAGCTCGTTGAGGCGTTGGCGGAGCGGTCTGACTATGCCGCGCGGCGGGAGGCGGTGGCAGCTTGGAATGCAGCGAACCCGGTGCTCAAGCGCGGCATCGCGCTGACGCCGGTGAAGTTCGGGATTTCGTTCACGCTCACGCACCTCAATCAGGCGGGGGCGCTAGTGCATGTCTATGCGGATGGCTCGATCCACCTGAACCATGGCGGCACAGAGATGGGTCAGGGCCTGTTTCAGAAAGTCGCGCAGGTGGCCGCAGACCGGTTCGGCGTGGGGATGGAGGCGGTGCGCATCACGGCCACGGATACAGCCAAGGTGCCCAATACCTCAGCGACCGCCGCATCATCAGGCAGCGATTTGAATGGGATGGCCGTCAAAGCGGCCTGCGATACGATCCGCGATCGCATGGCCGAGCATTTGGCCCAGCTCTATCAGACGCAGCCTGCAGGGATCAGATTCACAGATGGCAATGTGCAGGCCGGGCGCGAAGAGATGAGCTTCACGGAGGCGGCGGCGCTTTGCTATCAAGGGCGCGTCTCTCTGTCGGCGACGGGGTTTTACAAGACGCCCGATATCGAGTGGGACCGCATCAAGGGCCATGGGCGGCCTTTCTTCTATTTCGCCTATGGGGCCTCAGTAAGCGAAGTCGTCGTAGACACGCTGACGGGCGAGAACCGCATTTTGCGCACAGACATCCTTCATGATGCGGGCCGCTCGCTGAACCCGGCGCTCGACACCGGGCAGGTGGAAGGCGCCTTTGTGCAAGGGGCTGGTTGGCTGACGATGGAAGAGCTTGTTTGGGATGCCAAAGGTGCGCTGAAAACCCACGCGCCGTCGACCTACAAGATACCCGCCGTCGCGGACCGGCCAGAGATTTTCAACGTGTCGCTTTGGGATGGGGAGAACGCAGCGGACACGATCTACAAGTCCAAGGCCGTGGGCGAGCCGCCCTTCATGCATGGGATCTCGGTATTTCTTGCGCTGTCTGATGCGCTGGCATCGGGTGACGATTATCCGGCGTTGGATGCTCCGGCCACGCCCGAGCGCCTTCTGAAGACGTGGCAGCAATGCAGCTGAGCGATGCATTCAAGGCGGGCCCCGTGGCGCGGGTCGTGGTGGCTGAGGTGCGCGGGTCGGCCCCACGTGAGGTCGGGGCTGCGATGTGGGTTTGGCCAGGCGGGCAGGACGGCACCATCGGGGGCGGCACGTTGGAGTTTGAGGCTGCCGAGGCGGCGCGGCGCATGGCCGAAAGCACGGTCAAGGCCACGAAGCACGCCCTGGGCCCCGATCTGGGGCAGTGCTGCGGAGGCGCGGTGACGCTCGTGACCGAAGTCATGGCGGCCATGCCTGCCGAAGGTCCGCGCGCCGTTGCCCTTGGGGACAGTCCAAAGACGCTCGCGGTCGAGCGTGCGCTGGCCAAGCTTCGCAATGGCGACAGCGGCCCCCGCGCCCAGATTGTGGATGGCTGGTTTCTGGAGGCGCCCGTGGTGCCCACGCGCCACGTCTGGATCTGGGGGGCGGGCCACGTTGGGCGCGCGCTGGTGTCGACACTGGCCCCCTTGCCTGACCTCGACATCACCTGGATTGACACAGCACCCGACCGATTTCCAACCATACCGGACGGCGTCACGCAGGTCAGTGCGGCGCGTCCGGAGCTCTTGATGGCCCATGCTCCCGAGAATGCAGAGCATCTTATCGTGACCTACTCGCACGCGCTCGACCTCGCCCTTTGCGATGCGGCGTTGAGACAGGGATTCGCCTCCTGCGGGCTCATCGGATCGAAAACAAAGTGGGCGCGCTTCTGCTCCCGGCTGGGTGCGCTCGGACATGACGATGCCCAAATATCGAGCATTGCCTGTCCGATAGGCAATCCTGCCCTCGGCAAGCATCCTCAGGCCATTGCGATATCGGTCGCCCATAGCCTAATGTCCGCGGCGGGACACCAAAGGGGCATTCGTGACACAAGACTTACTCGCGCTTGAGGGGCTGACCAAATCCTACCCCGGCGTCGTGGCCAACGATGCTGTCTCGCTCACGATCCGGGCGGGCGAAGTGCATGCTCTTCTCGGCGAAAACGGCGCGGGCAAGTCGACGTTGGTCAAGATGATCTACGGTTTAGTGAAGCCTGATAGCGGGGCTATGACGCTGGATGGCGCGCCCTTTGAGCCCGCCGACCCGCGCGTCGCGCGTGCAGCTGGCATCGGCATGGTGTTTCAGCATTTCTCGCTCTTTGAAGCGCTGACAGTGGCAGAGAACATCGCGCTTGGGATGGAGAACCCACCGAAAACGCGGGAGCTATCGCGCCAGATCAGGGAAGTCTCGGAAACCTACGGCCTGCCGCTCAACCCGGATCGCACGGTGGGCTCGCTAAGCGCTGGTGAACGTCAACGCGTCGAGATTATCCGCTGCCTCCTGCAGAATCCGCGCCTCTTGGTGATGGACGAACCGACCTCGGTTCTGACACCCCAAGAAGTTGATATCCTCTTCACAACGCTTAGAAAATTAAGCGCAGAGGGGACAGCGATCCTCTACATTTCTCATAAGCTCGAAGAGATCAGAGCCTTGTGCGAACGCGCCACGATCCTGCGGGGCGGTAAGGTTGTAGAGACCTGTGATCCGCGCGAAGAAAGTGCGCGCTCGCTGGCGGAAATGATG
>JBCBFV010000107.1:0-7779 GCA_038527425.1 Pseudomonadota bacterium | reverse complement strand
ATTGGCCCGCCGCCTCGACCTATGTGCAAAACCCGCCCTACTTCCGCGATATGACGATGGAAACGAAGGCCATCGAGAACATCACCGGCGCTCGCGTCATGGCGATCCTTGGCGACATGATCACGACGGACCACATCTCCCCCGCGGGCTCCTTCAAGGAGACGACGCCCGCAGGCCAGTACCTCACCGACCGCCAGGTGACCCCGCGGGAATTCAACTCCTACGGCTCGCGCCGCGGCAACCACGAAGTCATGATGCGCGGCACCTTCGCCAACATCCGCATCAAGAACGAGATGCTCGACGGCGTGGAGGGCGGCTACACACTCGACCCCGATGGCAACCAAACCTCCATCTACGAGGCCTGCATGGCCTACCAGGAGCAAGGCATCCCCCTCGTCGTCTTCGGCGGGGAGCAATACGGTGCAGGTTCCTCCCGCGACTGGGCGGCGAAAGGCACCGCTCTTCTGGGCGTGAAGGCTGTCATCGCGGAGAGCTTTGAGCGCATCCACCGCTCCAACCTCGTTGGTATGGGCGTCATCCCCTTCGAATTCACCGGCGGCCACACAAGGAAGACGCTGGGCCTTGTGGGCGATGAGACCGTCGACATCAAAGGCCTCGAGGGGGTCGAACCCCTCCAAATCGTGCCCGCGACGATCACCCGAGCGAACGGCGAGGCTGTTGAGATCGAGCTCAAGTGCCGGATCGATACTGGCGTGGAGATCGAATACATCGAGAACGGCGGCGTGCTTCACTACGTGCTCCGCAACCTCGCGAAAGAGCCTGTGGCGGCGGAGTAATCCGCGCTGCCGCCCGACAAAAAGGATCGCATTCGCCCTAAAATCGCCTTGGCGGCGCGCTAGTGAGCCGCCAAGGAGTGCGCGATGACCGACCTGACCGCTCAAATCGAGAACGAGCTGGAATACGCCAGCAAGTCCAAGATCGTGGCCTATGCGCTATGGTTTGGGCTCTTTGGCTGCGGTGTGCACCGGATGTATTTGAGCCGCGTGATAAGCGGGATCGCTCAGCTGGGCCTCTTTATCGCTTGGATCGGGGCAATGATCCTCGCAACCTTCTATTTCGCAATCATCGACCCGCCGGCAGCCAACTCAGCCGAACCGCCAACGGGCCTGTGGGCCACAGCGATCGTGTCCGTGACACTTCTCGGCATCTGGATCATCTGGGCGGTTGTCGACGCTGTCCTCATCCCGCGTTGGGTGCGTCAGGATAAGGTGGCCAAACGCGCGGAAATCGAAGCGCGCTACCGGGCCTGAGCTTTTTCGAGCTCCGGCAGGAACTGCTGCTCAAACTGACTGCCGACGAGTGGGCCGATGTAGCGGTAAAGGATCGTACCATCTGCGGCCAATATGAACGTCTCCGGCGGCGCAGCCACGCCCCAGTCAAGCGAGGCCCGGCCACTTTCGTCGAGTGATGTCGCCGCAAAGGGGTTGTCGTCGTCGCGCAGGTAGTTTGCCGCATCCACAGGGTCATCGCGGAAGTTCACGCCCACAATGCGAATACCCTCGGCCTCAAGCGCCAGAAGACTGGGATGCTCGGCCCGGCATGGCGGGCACCACGAGGCCCAGAAGTTGACGAGCGTCACCTCACCCTCGGTGAGGTCGCTTAGAGCTTCGGTGCCTGCAACATGCTCCTGCGGCAAGCCAGGGGCGGCCTTTCCGATCAAAGCCGACCGCAAGGCACTTGGGTCGGTCGTCGTCATACCGACGTAGAAAACCCCTGCCAGCGCGCCAAAGATCAGGACTGGAACGAGCATCAGCCAGCGCATCAGTTGCGATCCTCTAGCTCGGAGAGCCTCCGCTTCACGGCCCGCGCACGGCGCCACGTGGCAAAGATGAGGAGGCCAATCAGCGCGAGTGTTGCCGCGTAGGAACCCAGCACTTCAGCCGTGTATTGGCCCAGATCGATCATGCCTTGGCCTCCAGCACTTTAACGCGGCGGGCGCGCACCTCGGTCCGGGCACGCACCAGCGTGATCGCAACGAAGAGGAAGAAGAAGCCAACCATCGCAATCGCGAGAGGTATGAAGAAGACGTCATCCACCGTTCGATTGCCTGTCGCCACGGGCACCGAGGTGCCTTGGTGCAGGCCCTGGTTCCAGAACCGCGCGGCATAGCGCGACAGGACGGCAAAGACGGAGCCCACGATGGCGAGCATGGACGTCAGGTCCGCGGCAAGCTCAGGGTCGGAGATCGCCTCCCACAGGGCGATGTAGCCGAGGTAGAAGAGCGCGAGGATCAGAAATGACGTCAGGCGCGGATCCCACGCCCACCAGGTGCCCCACATGGGCTGGCCCCAGATCGCGCCGGTGACGAGGCCGATTACCGTCATCGTAAGGCCCACAGGAGCCGCAGCACGCCCGACGAGGGCCGTCACAGGCTGACGACGGATCAGCCAAATGAGCGCGGCTACAAACATCAGGAAGTAGCCATTGATGGCCATCAGCGCCGAGGGCACGTGGATGTAGATGATCTTCACCGTGCTCCCCATGCGGAAGTCATCTCCGGTAAAGAAGAACCCCCAGACGAGACCGAGCGCCGTGAGACCAAGCCCAAGCGCCCAAAGCCACGGAAGGGCTTTGCCAGTCCAGTTCATGAACAGGCGCGGGTTGGCGTATTCCCAAAGCGATCTCATGGCCGTCTAGATATCCCCTGCCCGTCCGCTTCAAAAGGCCTAGCGCAGGCTCGCGCGCAATGCCGCAGCTGCCGCGAAGGGCATGGCGGCCACGCAGGCGAGGCTGAGCGCGGCGAGCAACGCGAGCGGTTGAGTGTAGTCGAGCCCCGCGGCCCCACGGCTGGCCACCGAGGCGCCGAAGATGAGCGTTGGGATGTAGAGCGGCAAAACGAGGAGCGACAGCAAGAGCCCGCCACGTTTGACCGCCACTGTGAGCGAGGCACCGAACGCGCCGATGAAGGACAATGCCGGCGTTCCGAGCAGCAGCGCGAGGAAAAGCGGCAGCATGCCAGAAGCGGGCAGCGACAGGAGGATCCCGAGCGGCGGCCCCAGCAGCGCCAGCACCGCGCCCGTTGTCAGCCAGTGCGACAGGCTCTTCGCGAAGACAACCGCCTCCAAGGGGAGGGTCAGGGCGAGCTGCTCGAGCGTGCCGTCTTCCGCATCGAGCGCGAACAGGCGGTCCAGCGTGAGGAGCACGGCAAGCAAAGCCGCGAGCCACAGGATACCCGGCGCGAGCGCAGCAAGCTCTCCAGGTGACGGGCCCACGGCGAAGGGCGTCATGATCACGATGATCGCAAAGAATGCGAGGCCGAGGCCAAAGCCCCCACCGGCGCGGATCGCGAGCCGGAGATCTCTGATCAGCAAGGCGATCATTCGATGGCCTCTGCGAAAGCGTCGTCAGAAGACCCAACCCGGGCGCGGTAAGCTTCGAGATCAAGCGAGGCACATTCGATCGGCAGGGAACCATGCGTGACGAGGAGCGCACTCCCACCTTCGGAAAGATGGGTTGCCAGTACGGCACCAAGCTCCGCCTGCCCCTCGGTGTCCAGCGCGGCCGTGGGCTCGTCCAAGAGCCAAAGCGGGCGGCCCGAAACCACGAGCCGCGCCAAGGCGCAGCGACGGCGCTGCCCCGCAGAAAGCGTGCCACCCGCGCGGTCCGCGAGCGGCGCGAGATTGAAAGACGAAAGCGCCAGCTCCACCCGGTCCGTGCCGTAGAGTGTTGCCCAAAAGGCCAGCGTCTCGCGCACCGTGAGCGTGGGCTTCAAGGCATCGAGATGCGCGGCATAGGCCACCTGCTCGGTATCGTGCTCGAGCGCCCCCGCCATTGGCGGCATCAGGCCAGCAAGCGTCCGCAGAAGCGTGGTCTTACCCAATCCGTTTCCACCGCGCAGCGCCAGCGCCTCGCCCGCGGGCACGTCGAATGATACCGCCTCAAGCAACGGCTCGTGGCTTCGACCAATGGTAAGCTGATTTACACGGAGCCCTGACATCACCCGAACATACCATCCCAGATGGGCAGCCCCTGCAATGCCGAGGCGCCGATGATGAGATAGGCCACCGCGCGGTAAACGCCCGCGCGCGCCGGATCAAAGAGCCGCTGCCCGAGCAATCCGGCCAAGGTGTAGGGCACCAAAAGCACAAGCCCGATGAGCACAAGGCCAAGGTCAAACCGCCCAAACGCCAGCAGTGTCAGCGACATCAACACGTCGAAACCCACAAGGAAGACGAGCGTATTGGCCCGGATGAGTTCCGTCGCGCGGTTCGACGCGAGATAAAGCAAGATCACAGGCGGCCCGCCCAGCCCGGAAAGTCCGCCCAATATTCCTGACACAAGGCCCGTGCCGCCAAGAGTGGGCAGGTTGAACGGGAGCCGATGCCGGAACCCACCGATAAGAGCCACGAGCAAAACAAAGACCGCGATTGAGACCACCCAGCGGAAAACGGCCGGATCAGAGATCGTGAGCAGCCACATGCCAACGGGCAGCGCCAGCGCCACGAACGCCAAGAGCCGGGTGACCTCGCGAATGGCACCATCGCGCAGCGCGCGTGGCAAAAGCGGGATGGGTCCGAAAAAGTCGACGACGGTGAATATGAGGATCGCCTCGAACGGGCCGACGATGCGCCCCGCCACGGGCATGAAGATCATGGCCGATCCAAACCCTGAAAACCCTCGTACAAGCCCCGCCAGCGTCACCGCCGCCGCGAGCATCAGGGCTTCAAGGCTGCTGATCGCCAAACTGGGTGCCTGCGGAGGCGTCTGGTTTCGACCAGTCGCGCTTCACGCCGAGGTAAAGCAGGATCGCCGAGGCCACGAAGATCGAGGAATAGGTGCCCACGATCACACCCCAGATCATCGCGAAGACGAAGCCACGGATCACATCGCCGCCCAGCACGAAGAGGGAAATCAGCGCGAGCAGCGTCGTCACGGAGGTCATCACCGTGCGCGACAGCGTCTCGTTGATCGACAGGTTCAGCACTTCCGCCAGTGGGCGTTTCTTGTACTTCCGGAGGTTCTCTCGCACGCGGTCGAAGACGACCACGGTATCGTTGAGCGAGTAGCCCACAATCGTCAGCAGTGCTGCGATGATGGCGAGGTCAAACTTGATCTGAAGCTCGGAGAAGATGCCGATCGTGAGGATCACGTCGTGCACGAGGGCCGCAACCGCGCCCAGCGCGAACTGCCACTCGAACCGCAGCCAGATGTAGATAAGCACCGCCCCAATCGCGAGGAGGACGGCAATGATCGCCGTCTGGATCAGCTCGCCAGAGACTTTCGGCCCCACGGATTCAACACTCGGGAACGGCAGCTTGAGGCCTGGGTCCACGGCGGACAGTGCCTCGCCCACTTGGGTGACGATATCGGCTGACACGCTCTCCTGCCCTTCCTGGGCCTGAATGCGAATCTGGGCCACGTTCTGATCCGGCCCAAAAGTCGGATCAAAGACCTCCGAAATCGCGACATCGCCAAGCTCCAGCGCCGCAAGCGCCTCCCGGTAGGCCGCCACGTCCACGGGCTGCGTGGACTCGGTGCGGATCGTCGTCCCGCCGCGGAAGTCGATGCCGAAGTTCAGGCCTTGGATCGCATAGGAGCCGAAGCCCACAATCATCAGAAGGGCCGAAATCCCCAACCAGATCTTCCAGCGCGAGAAGAAATCAATCGAGGTTTCCTGAGGAACCAGTCTTAGACGCATGGTTTCTCCTTCCCACGAAGCAGGCCGCTCAGCAGAGCGGAAGAGATGTGTGGAATGCTCATACTTCGATCGTCTTCGGGCGACGGCGCTCGAACCACATCACGATCATGATCCGGGTCACGAAGATTGCCGTGAAGACGGAGGTGATGATCCCGAGGCCCAGCGTGATCGCAAAGCCCTGCACCGGGCCAGAACCCATGAGGTAGAGGATCGTCGCGGTGATGAACGTGGTGATGTTGGCGTCGACAATGGCGCTGAGCGCTTTCTCGTAGCCAAGCTCGATCGCGCGGGCGGGGCCCTTCGCGGTTTTGAGCTCTTCTCGGATCCGCTCGAAGATCAGCACGTTGGCGTCGACGGCCATGCCGATGGTCAGCACGATGCCCGCGATCCCCGGCAGCGTCAGCGTCGCCCCGAGCGACGACAAGAGGCCAAAGATCAGACCCACGTTCACGATCAACGCGATGTTGGCAAAGATCCCAAAGAGGCCGTAGCTAAGCCCCATGAAGACCAGCACGGCGATGAAGGCCACGAGACAGGCGATCGTGCCCGCATCGATGCTGTCCTGACCGAGTTCTGGCCCCACGGTGCGCTCTTCCAAGAAGTCGAGCCCCGCCGGAAGCGAACCTGCGCGCAGCAGGATGGCAAGGTTTGTGGATTCCTCGATGGTGAAGGAGCCTGTGATCTGACCCGAACCACCGGTGATGGCGCTTTGGATCGTGGGCGCGCTTACCACCTCAGAGTCGAGCACGATGGCAAAGGGCGAACCGATATTGGCGCTCGTATACTCCCCAAAGGCGCGCGCGCCGGAGGTGTTAAAGCGGAAATCAACGCTCGGGTTGCCGTTTTGATCGAAGGACGGCTGGGCGTTTACGAGGGTCTCGCCCGTCACAACAGGCGTGCGCTCGAGGATGTAGAAGATCCCCTCTTCGCGGCCGTCTGCGGATGGCAGAAGCTCGTTGCCGACGCCGGCGTTTGCCTCAGGATCCGTCGTGCGACCGACCACTGGCTGGAACGTGAGAAGCGCGGGCGTGCCGATCAGCTCCTTGATCTCAGCGGCGGAGCCAATGCCCGGCACCTGGATCAGGACACGGCGTTCGCCTTGGCGCTGGATCGTTGGTTCGCGCGTACCTGCGGCATCGATCCGGCGGCGCACGATCTCAAGCGTTTGCGCCATGGTGCGGTCGTCGGTGGCCGCTTGCTCGGCTTCCGAGAGGCGCACAACGAGCACATCGCCGTCCGCGGTCACATCAATATCGCTCTGCAGCGCACCTGTGAGGGTCTGCAGCGGCGTGGCCAGCGAGCGCGCAATCTCCATCGCGCGGGTCATCCCCTCCGGGCGCGAGATACGCACACGGAGCGAGGAGCCGTCGCTGTCTTGCAGGCGGATAGTGCCGATCGTCTCACGCTCCGGGCGCAGAGCGTCGCGAAGCTCCGGCCAGAAGGCCTCAAGACGGGTCTCGTAGACCTCCTCAAGCCGTACTTCTGCGAGAAGATGCGCCCCGCCCCGCAGGTCGAGGCCAAGGTTCACAAGGCCTGACGGCAGGTAGGACGGCCACTGCCCGGCGGCAGCGATCGTTTCGCTATCCTCAAAACCCGCTTCAATCCGAAGCTCGGCATCGTTGGACTGCTCAACGCGGTTGTAAAAGCCGTTTGGCAGAGCGAGCAAAAGCCCCCCCAGCACCAATCCCCAGATCAGGAACCGTTTCCAGCCCTCGATCTTGAGCATTCTATTGATCCGCCGGTTCGGTCTTCGACATCACGCGGGCGATCGTGTCGCGGACCACGCGGACTTTGACGCCCGATGCCACTTCGACTTCGACTTCACCCTCGTCTTTGACCTTGGTCACCTTGCCGATGAGACCACCGGATGTGACGACCTGGTCTCCACGACGGAGCTCCTCGACCATCTTGGCATGCGCCTTGATCTTCTGTTGCTGAGGCCGAAAGACCAAAAGGTAGAAGATGGCGATGATGAGAAGCGGAAAAAGCAGCGATCCAAACGCGTCCATGGGAGCCTCATAGTTGGGTTAAGCGCACCTAACGACGATGAGGCGGGATGGCAAGAAAGCCAGCGTTGAAAAAGCGCATTCAGGGCGTAGTGTGCCTTCATGAGATGGATG
>JBCBFV010000106.1:0-7794 GCA_038527425.1 Pseudomonadota bacterium | reverse complement strand
CGCGACGCTTGATCTGCATCTCGTGCGGTCAAACCCCATTTGCCGATCGCCCGGGCCCGCGGTGATCAGCGTCATGGGGCCCGATGGCTATGTGTCGCCCGATTGGTACGAGGTGCCTGATCAGGTGCCGACGTGGAATTATGTGGCCGTGCATATTCGCGGCACGCTGGAGATGTTGCCGTCTGAGGACATGCGCGACATGCTGGAGCGGCAGTCGGCGCATTTCGAGGGGCTTTTGCCGAAGAAGCCTTGGACCACCGACAAGATGTCGGAAGGGGTGATGGAGGCGATGATGCGCGGGATCCTTCCCGCACGCCTGCACATCGAGAAGATCGATAGCACATTCAAACTGAACCAGAACAAGCCCGATGGGGTGCGGCTGTGCGCAGCGGATGCCATTGAGGGCGGCGTAGGTGAACGGCTGGGTGATCTGGCGCAGCTGATGCGTGAGCCGCCGGTTTAGGATGCGAGAGGCGCTGCCCCTCGCGCTCCCCGAAGTATGGGGCGCAAAGAAGGGTGGCTTCTGGACAGGGTGGGGCGGCGTTCCTACCTTTAAGGACAAAGGAGAGATGTGATGGCCCTACCTTTAGCTCCGATTGCTGGTGTGGCGTTGCGCTATGGCGCGGTGGCTTTGGCGACTTATGCTGCGGCGCGGTCTATCCCGAAACTCAGGCGCGATCAGCGCGTGGAGGACAGTCTCGATACCGTCGAGGAAGGCGTAGAGATGCGCCGCGATCCCGAGCAGGTGAATGCGACGGGGCGGTACCGGCGGGTTCTGCGTGTCGGACGGCGCGCGGTGGAGATTGATGCCACAGCGCTGGCGCGTGTGCGTATTCGGAGTGTTGAATGATGGAGCTTATTCATTCGCCGGCCTCTCCCTTCGTTCGGATGACGGTGGTGATGGCCCATGAGACGGGCCTTATTGATCAGATCGAGCTGAAGACGATCACGACGAACGCCTTTGCGACGGCGCCGGAGGCGTCTTCGGCCAATCCCTTGGGCAAGATCCCCGCGCTCATCCGCCCGGAAGGCGGGGCGCTTTATGATAGCCGGGTGATCTGCCAGTATCTGGATGCCCGTGCAGAGGCAGGGCTTTATCCGGAGGGCCGCCTTTGGGAGGTGCTGACGCTGGAGGCGACGGCCCAGGGTATCTGCGATTGCGCGGTGTCGATGGCCTATGAGCTGAGGCTGCGCCCTGAAGAGAAGCAATCAAGCGAATGGGTGGAGGCGCAGTGGGCGAAGGTCGCGCGCGCGCTTGATGCGATAGAGGCGCGATGGATGTCGCATCTTTATGGGCCCCTCGATGCCAGCCACATCGCTGTGGGCTGTGCTTTGGGCTACATTGATTTGCGCCATGGGACCCGCAACTGGCGTGACACGCGCCCGGCGTTAGCGGCCTGGTACGGCAAATTCGCTGAGCGCCCGTCCATGCAGGCCACGGCACCAGAGTAGACCTGAGACGCCGCCCGAGGCCGTTCACCCTGCGCCCGATTGTCCGGTAGAACCCGGATTTATCTTCCCGTAAGTGATTTCCAACTTGCGCGGGGGATTCTTTGCTCTACTTCGCGCAGCGATGCCACGTGTCCAAAAAATAGGGCACGCAGCCGACGGAGGAACATTTGTCTAATCCAGAAGACAGCCACGACGAGGGGCGCCGAGACTTCATCTACTACGCGACTGCAGGGGCAGGCGCGGTTGGTGTGGGTGCAGCTGTTTGGCCCTTGATCAATCAGATGAACCCGTCAGCCGATGTTCTCGCGCTGGCATCTATCCGTGTGGATGTGAGCGGCCTCGACGAGGGCACTCAGATCACGGTTCTTTGGCAGGGTAAGCCGGTCTTTATTCGCCGCCGTACGGCCGAAGAGATCGCAGAAGCCCGCGCTGTCGCTTTGAGCGACCTGCAGGACCCGATCGCACGGAACGAAAACATCCCCGGTGAGGTGGACGCAACCGACGAGAACCGCGCGCTTGATGAAGCGGGTGAGTGGCTCGTTCAAATGGGCGTCTGCACGCACCTTGGCTGCGTTCCGCTTGGCAACGCTGGCGATTTTGGCGGTTGGTTCTGCCCGTGCCACGGGTCGCACTATGACACGGCGGGCCGCATCCGTCGTGGCCCTGCGCCCACGAACCTTCCTGTTCCACCGGCGGCCTTCGTGGACGACGGTACGATCGAACTCGGTTAAGAGGAGAGACCATGTCCGGCATTCCCCACGACCACTACGAACCGAAGAGCAATTTCGAGAAAGGCATGCAATCGCGCCTGCCGATTATCGGGCTGCTCTACGATACGATCATGATCCCCACGCCCAAGAACCTGAACTGGATGTGGATTTGGGGCATCGTGCTGACCTTCACGCTCGCGCTGCAGATCATCACCGGCGTTGTCCTGGTGATGCACTACGTGCCGCACGTGGATATGGCGTTCGCCTCGGTCGAGCACATCATGCGCGACGTCAACGGCGGTCACATGATCCGCTATCTGCACATGAACGGCGCGTCGCTGTTCTTCATTGCAGTCTACGCGCACATTTTCCGCGGGCTCTACTACGGCTCCTACAAGGCGCCCCGCGAGGTCACCTGGATCATCGGCATGCTCATCTACCTTCTGATGATGGGCACGGCCTTCATGGGCTACGTTCTGCCCTGGGGTCAGATGTCGTTCCACGGTACTGCCGTGATCACCGGCCTCTTTGGTGCTGTGCCCTTCGTGGGTGAAGCGCTGCAGACGTGGCTTTTGGGTGCATCTGCGGTGGGTCAGCCTGCGCTGAACCGCTTCTTCTCGCTCCACTACCTGCTTCCGTTCGTGATTGCAGGCCTTGTGATCGTGCACATCTGGGCCTTCCACACCACGGGTAACAACAACCCGACGGGTGTCGAAGTGCGCCGCACGTCGAAGGAAGAGGCTGAGCGCGACACGCTGCCGTTCTGGCCGTACTTCGTGATCAAGGATCTTTACGCTCTCGCAATCATCCTGCTCGTGTTCTTTGCGATCGTTGGCTTCATGCCGAACTATCTGGGTCACCCGGATAACTACATCGAAGCGAACCCGCTCGCGACGCCAGCGCATATCGTTCCGGAATGGTACTTCCTGCCGTTCTACGCGATCCTGCGTGCCTTCACGGCGGACGTCTGGATCGTGATGGGCGCAAGCTGGATCACCGGCGGCATCATCGACGCGAAGTTCTTCGGCGTGCTTGCCATGTTCGGCGCCATCGCGGTGATGGCGATCGCACCTTGGCTCGACACGTCCACGGTGCGCTCCGGTCGCTACCGTCCGATGTTCAAGATCGCTTTCTGGATCCTCGGCGCGGACTTCATGTTCCTGATGTGGCTGGGTGCCATGCCTGCGGAAGAGCCCTATGCGTCTCTGTCGCTGCTCGGCTCGACCTACTGGTTCGCCTACTTCCTCGTGATCCTGCCGCTTCTCGGCATCATCGAAAAGCCGACGACCCCGCCGGCAACCATCGAGGATGACTTCAACGCTAAATACGCCAAATCTGGCGGCGGTGCCTCTGAGGGCGTCGCCACCCCGGCGGAGTAAGGACGCACCAATGCTTAAGCGACTTACACTTACTGCTGCTCTGGCCCTCGGCCTTTCGACAGGCGCACACGCGGCTGGCGGTGCAGGAGAAGTAACCGACTATGACTTCTCCTTCGAAGGCCCGTTCGGCACCTTTGACCAGATGCAGCTGCAGCGCGGCCTTCAGGTTTACACCGAGGTTTGCTCTTCCTGCCACGGCATGAAGTTTGTGGCCTTCCGGACGCTCGGCGATCCCGGTGGCCCACAGCTTCCGGAAGATCAGGTTCGCGCCTATGCGGAGCTCTATGAAGTCTGGGATCCGACCCTGTTTGACGGCGAAGGTGACTTCCGCCCGGCAACGCCCGCGGACAAATTCCCGGAAGGTCTGATCTCCAACGCACCTGACCTGTCGCTGATGGCGAAGGCGCGTGCAGGCTTCTCCGGCCCTTACGGCACCGGCATCAGCCAGTTCGTGAACGGCATGGGCGGCCCGGAATACATCGCGTCTCTTCTCAGCGGCTACACCGGTGAAACGAAGGAAGAGGCGGGCGTGTTCCTCTACGAGAACAAGGCCTACTCCGGTGGTTACCTGTCGATGTCTCAGCCGCTCTACGGTGACGACGTCTTCTATGAGGACGGCACGGAAGCCACCATCGAGCAGCAGGCGCAAGACGTCGCTGCCTTCCTGATGTGGACGGCTGAGCCCAAGATGATGGCACGCAAGCAGTCCGGCCTCGCCGGCGTCATCTTCCTGGGTGTGCTCGCAGCGCTTCTCTACCTCACCAACAAGCGCATCTGGGCGCCGGTGAAGGCAGCAGCGAAAAAGGGTGCTACCCCTGCTGAGTAAACCTCAGACCAAGATCTAAAAGAAGCCCCGCCCTCGCGCGGGGCTTTTTATTTGCCCAGATAGCTGGCGAGCGCCGGGGGCGGGTTTGCCAGCAGCGGCGCGGCATCTTGCGGGGTGTCAGCCTGCCCGTCACTCACCACGACAATCTGCTCCATCCGCGCGGCCTCGTCAGGGTCGTGAGTAACCATGAGGAGGATCGTCTCCGGCGGCAGGGTCTCTTCGAGGAGGTCGAACATCTCCGCTTTCAGCGCGGGCCCGAGGGCCGAGAACGCCTCGTCCAAGAGCAGGATCGGGCGCTCGCGCAAAAGCACGCGCGCCAGCGCTGCGCGGGCCCTCTGGCCACCAGACAAGGCGCCGGGTTTGCGATCACCGTAGTCCGCCAGCCCCACGCGATCGAGCACTTGCGCTACTTGCCCCGCTTGCGCCGCGGAGAGACGCAAACTGGGGCTCAGCCCCATCCCGACGTTCTGCGTGACTGTGAGATGGGGAAAGAGGTTGCTGTCCTGGAAGACGATAGAGACGGGCCGTTCCCCCGGGCGCTGCGGTGTGAGGTCTGTGCCTTGCCAGCGCACCGCACCCGCCTCGGGCGAGATAAAGCCAGCCACGAGGGCAAGCAGCGTGGACTTCCCCTCTCCCGAGGGGCCCAGCACGGCGATCCGGGTGCCCGGCGCGATGGTCATATTCGCGCTGAGTGAGAAGGCACCGTAGGAGAAACGGACGTCATCAAAGGTCAGCATCGGCACGCCCCCCACGGTCGATGGCAAAGAAGATCCCGAAGCTCAGCACCACGAGGACGAGCCCGGCGCTGGCAGCTTGCTCCAATCTGTAGGCGCCCATCAACTGGTACATCGCCAAAGGCAGCGTCTGTTGATCCGGGTTGGAGAAGAGCGCGATGACCCCGAGGTCCCCCATCGACAGCGCCGCCGCCAGACCCGCCGCAAAGCTGAGAGGTCGCCTGAGACGTGGCAAGAGCAGCCAACGCAGGCGGGCCCAGCCGGTCAAGCCGAGCGAATCTGCAAGCGGCCCATAGGCCTCCTCCACCGCGCGGAGGGCGGGCATGAGCACCCGCAGCGCGAATGGGATCGACAGCACCGCATTCACCGCAATCGTCACTGGCAGGGCGAGCCCGACAGGGTTCGTGAAGGGAAAGAGCATGATGAAGAGCCCCGTGCCCATCACCAACGGGGAGGTCGCCAAAATGAGGGTCGACAGCGCATCGCCAAGCCCCTCTCCCCGGCGGAGCCGCTGCGCGGAGATCGCCAGCGACAGGGAAGCCACGACCACCAGCAGCGTCGAGGCCAGCGCCACCCAGAGCGAGGTGAAGGCCGCCTGCCAGATCGAAGACGGCAGCTCGAAAAGGAACGGAACCCCGCGTGCGGTCAGGATCGCAAGCGGCGTGATCAGAAAGAGGCTGGCGAGCGTGATCGCGGCGCCGTCGGTCCATTTCTCCCAGCTGTGGCGGTCCCAACGTTCGATGGTCCCATCGAGCCCGCCCATGCGGGCTTGGGGCACGGTGACGAAGATCGAAAGGAGCGCGATCACCGCGCAGATGGCCACTTGAATGAGGCCGAGCCGCGCCGCGCGCCCGAGGTCGAAATCGAAGCGGAACGCCTCATAGATGGCGAGCTCTACCGTCGTCGCGCGCGGGCCCCCGCCGAGCGCCAGCGCTACGGCGAAAGAGGTGGTGCAGAGCAGGAAGATTACGAGGAACGCGCCGGGGAGCGTCTCCCGCAGGAGCGGTAGCTCAATCGCCCGCCACATCCCCGCGCGGGAGAGCGAGAGGCTCTCCGCAATGCGGTGCTGCTCAGCAGGGACGGCGAGCCAAGCTTGCACGAGAAGCCGTGTTGCAAGCGGCAGGTTGAAGAAGACATGGGCCAGGATCACGCCATGGGCGCCGTAGATCTGCACCGGCGGGATGCCGAAGAGGCCTAAGAACGCGCTGACGAGCCCGCTTTGCCCGAAGACGGCGATGAGGCCGAGGATGGCCACGATCGTGGGCAGGATAAACGGCGCACCCAAAAGCGCGATGATCAACGATCGCCCCGGAAAGCGCCGCCGCGCGAGGGCGCGGGCCACGGGGATCGCGAAGACCACCGATAGCGTGGCTGAAACCAGTGCTTGCCAAAGAGTGAAGCGGATGGCCTTCCAGTCATCCCCGGAAAGCTGAGAAAGACCCTCGGCACGGCCAGCGACTGCCGCCAGTGTGCCGAGGGTCAAAAGGACGATCAGGGCGGCAAAAACCGCCCCGAAGCTTATTGCGAGAGCGCCGCGCGCCATTCAGCCAGCGCCTCATCTCGGATCGCGGCAGCTTCGTCTTCCGTGTAGAAGAGAGCCTTGTCCGGTGCGGGCAGGTCCTGGAACGCTTGGGGCCAGTCTGCCGTGGCCAGCGCAGCAGGATAGGACCAGTTCGTCGTAGGGATCATGGACTGGAAATCGGACGACATCACATAGGCCATGAACTGATCGGCAAGCTCGCCCTGATCGGTGTTGGCGATTTTGCCGGCGAGCTCGAAGAACGCGTAATGCCCATCGCTGAAGATCGCGGAGGCTTTGCTTTCGTCCTCCTCGGCCACGATGTGGTAGGCGGGCGAGGTGTTGAACGACAGCACCATCGGCACCTCACCATCGGTGAAGAGGCCGTAGGCTTCCGACCAGCCCTTGGTCACGGTCGTGATGCGCGGGGCGAGGCGGGCCCAGTAGTCTTCGGCCTCATCGCCATAGACCGACTTCACCCATAGCATGAGCGCGAGCCCCGAGATCGAGGTGCGCGGGTCCTGAATGACGATCTTGAGGTCTTCAGGCGCGTTGACCAGTTCTTCAAAGCTCGACGGCGGGTTCGCGATCTTCGTCGTGTCATAGACAAAGGACACATAGGACCAGTTGAAGGGCAGGAACGTGTCGTCGGCCCATTCAATTGGCAGCGTGAGGGCGCTGTTGTCTTGGCCATGACCTGCAAAGAGGCCCGTTTCGCGGGCGCGCTTCGTGACATCGGTGTTGAGCCCGATGACCACGTCGGCCTCGGTGCGCTCACCCTCGAGCAGAAGTCGCGGCAGCACGTCGCCGGTGACGAACTTCAGATCGCAGGCGCAGATCTCTTCAAAGCCCGCTTCGATGCCGGGGCCGGGGCCCCATTCGGAGCCGAAGTAATCGGGTGCGTAAACGTTAAGGACAGGCGTCTCGGCCGCCGCTGCGGTGCCGAGGAGTAGTCCTGCGAGAAGGGGAAGGTGTCTTTTCATCATATCCTCCAAAACGCCGGACGGAGTAAGGGGAGCTGATGGCTACCTTCCCTCCGCCGGTATGAGCCGGTTCAGGTTCAACGGGTTCGCATCATGCATCTCAGCTTGTCTCCAAGCACCCCGAGGTGAGGAGATACATACAGGAGAAGTTGGCAGCGGCAAGGGGCTGGTGACGGATGGCTCTGGGGACG
>JBCBFV010000105.1:0-7965 GCA_038527425.1 Pseudomonadota bacterium | reverse complement strand
CTTCAAGAGCGCGCCTTCGGGCGAATAAACCGCCACCCGCGACGATCCCCACTGTGCGTTCCAGATGTTGCCTGCCGCGTCGCAGACGGAGCCGTCGATGCCGAGCCCCTCGTCGGTCGCGTCCACCAGCACTTCGGCCGGGCCCTCGGGCCAGCCGTGGTCCTGATCGAGGGGCTGGCGCATGATTTTGCGGTCCATCGTATCGACCCAGTAGGCCGCGCTGCGATCCGGCGCGAAGCAGATAGAGTTCGAGATTGTGATGCCCGGGTAAAGCTTTGTCACCTCGCCCCGGTAGTAGCGGTAGATGGCGCCCGCATCCGGTTCGGCATTGATCCCCATGGTGCCAATCCAGAACCCGCCCCAGGGGTCCGCGCGGCCATCGTTGGAGCGTGTCACGGCATTGTCTGCCTCAAGCGGCACCAGGTCCTCGCGCCAGCCGCTCGACAGATCAAAGCGGAAGAGGGCGGAGGCCGAGGCCACCAGCAGCGTGTCGCGGTCTACCCATCCTGCAGCGGAGACATATTCGTTGAAATCGTAGACACGCTCTTTGGTGCGGAGCTGTTTGCCTAGGATGTCGAACCACAAAAGCTCGCCCCGTTCGGGGTGCCAAAGCGGGCCTTCGCCTAGGATGCAATTGTGGGCGTCAAAGATGACGGCGTCATGCATTGGCGGCCTCGTAGGCTTTGACGATCTCGGTGGCGCGCGCGCCGATGTCGGCGGCGGACATGCCGGGTTTGAAAAGCGCGGAGCCGATGCCGAAGCCGTCGGCGCTGGCGGCGATCCATTCAGCGAAATTCTCGGGGCCTGCGCCACCCACGGCATAGACCTGCGTGCCCTTCGGCAGCACGGCGCGGATGGCTTTGAGCCCGCCGGGACCAGCCATGTTGCCGGGGAAGAGCTTGAGCCCCGTGGCACCCGCTTTCAGTGCGGCGAAGGCCTCGCTCGGCGTGAAGATGCCGGGCCAGGACTGCATGCCGGCGGCCACGGTGGCCTCGATGACGTCAGCATCGCAGTTGGGGGAGACGATAAGCTCACCGCCCGCGGTTTTCACCTTGGCTACGTCCTTCACCGTCAGCACGGTCCCCGCACCGATTAGCGCACGGTCGCCTGCGGCCTCGGCCATGGCAGCGATGCTGTCGAATGGATCGGGCGAATTTAGCGGTACTTCGATCGTGTTGATGCCGGCGGTGATGAGCGCCTCAACGGCGGGGACGGCCTCTGCAGGTGTGATGCCGCGCAGGATCGCGATGATAGGTACACTCATGATTTCAGGCTCTTATAGGCCGCCGTGAGGCCCGCGAGCGTCATGCGCGGGCCGTCGGCGATGGTGGCAGGAACACCCTGCTTGGAAAGCGCGGTGCCATAGATTTGCGAGATGGCCGATGCGCCGATGACGGCCACTTGTTGGCCCAGCCAATAGGGTTTAGCGGCGGCGAGTTCTGCGCCTACGAGAAGGCCCGACAGACGCGCGCGGGCCTCGTGACCCGGCATGTCATTCAACAGCCCTTCCGCACGGAGCGAAAAGAGGCGCGCGGCCAGGCGCTCCGGCTTGGAGATCGCGTCGTCCACGGCTTCCGCGAAGGCGTCGTCGTCCCATCCCGTCGGCGCGACGGAGTGCTTGAGGACCGACTGGCCGGACAAAAGCGCGAAGAGCTCGCCCGTCATGGCGGTCTGGAAACTGACAATTTCGCCCGCGCTCACCTCGGCCCATTTGGTGTGGGTGCCGGGCAGGCAGGTCACACCGTCCCAGCCGGGGTTCACGGACAAAAAGCCCGCGATTTGGGTTTCTTCGCCGCGCATCACGTCGGGGGCTTTGAGCTGTTTGATCCCGGGGATCACGTGCACGCGCAAAAGCGGGTTCTGCGTTTCAGGCCGAGCGAAGCCAGACGGCAGCGCGGGGCAGGGCACCGTGGCGTAAGGCGCCTCGATCCAGCCTTGGCGGGAGCCCACCATGCCGCACGCCACGACGTCCAAGGGGCCGCTGCCGAGCATCGGCGCCACAACATCAAGAAGCGCGCCCTCAAAATGCTCCGGCTTGAGCGACCCCATGCCCTTGTCGGACGCGCCGGACCAAAGCTCCGACCCGGAGTCCGTCATCGCCCAAGCACGCAGGTTCGAGGTGCCCCAATCGACGGCGATCCAATCAGCTTTTGCGGCTTGCGTATTCATCCTGTGACCACGACCCCGCCATCGATGACGAGCGACTGCCCGGTCATGGCTTTTGAACTGTCGGAGGCCAGAAAGAGCGTGCCGCCGACGATATCGGCAGGCTCCAGATGTTCTTTCAAACACATGCGATCCATATGTGCCGCAAGTCCTTCCTCGGTGGCCCAGAGGTCCTTTTGCTTCTCGGTCAGGACCCAGCCCGGCGCCAGCGCGTTGACGCGGATGCGGTCGGGGCCGAATTCCCGTGCGAGGCTCCGCGTCATCCCGTTGATGCCGGAATTGGCAGCCGTGTAGATCGGATAGCCTGCGTTGCCCATCATATACGAGATCGATGAGAAGTTGATGATCGATCCGCCGCCTGCGCCTGTCATCATGGGATGCACGTGCTGGCAGGCAAAGAAGTAGGCCTTGAGGTTGATGGCGATCATCCAGTCCCAAAATTCTTCATCGACCTTGGCCGTTTCGTGCCGTTTGTCGTTGGCGGCGTTGTTGACGAGGGTCGTGATTGGCCCGTGCGCGGCAGCGGCTGCGTCCATGGAGGCTTTGAGCGCCGCGGTGTCGGTGATGTCGCCTTGGATGAAGAGGGGGCGGGTGCCGTATTTCTCTTCCATCTCGTCGACGAAAGCGGTGGCGTCAGAGCGGCCGATAAAGGCCACTTTTGCGCCTTGCTGAAGGAACCCCTCGGTGAGAGAGGCGCCGATGCCCGAGCCGCCCCCGGTGATGTAGACGGAGGCCCCGCTGAGTTCGCTATAGGTTGCTGTCATCAGATCATCCCTCCGCGGGTTGCGCTTGTCATAGTCGTTCGCCTTCGAGAACCCACATCGTGCAGGGCATCGGGCAGGGCAGCGTGAGGCCTTGGCCCATGAGCCAAGCGCCCGAGACGTCGATATCCTCGCCTTTCAGGATCGGCGTTCCGCGCGAGAGGCCCGAGGTCGAAGCCCGGTTCACCAGCCGCACGCGGTAGGTGCCTTCCGCATCGAGCCGCGTCAGCTTCAGGGGTCGTGGCGCGATTTGGGCTGAGGTGTCAGCGGCACCGGCGAAAACCACAAAGCGCGACCCATCGGTCGCCTGCTGCTGCTCCGCGATGACGGCCGGATCCGGGCTGTCGAGGCGCAGGATATCGGCCTTATGCATCCAGTCGCGGTTGTGTTTGAACCAGCTCGTGACCTCTTTCAGGACGGCCTCTTCGCGAGTGTCGAGCTCCCGCGGGTCCATTTCGAAACCCATGTGGCGCTGGGCAGCGACCCAGGCACGGAAAGAGATGTCATGGATACGGCCAGACGTGTGGCAGTGGCGCGGGCCAACGTGGGAGCCCGTCACAACCGTCGGCAGGAAGAGTGCCGCGTTGTGCTGAATGCGCAGCCGCTCGAGCGCGTCGTTGCTGTCGCTGAGCCACACGCGGTGGGTGCGGCTCAGGATGCCGAAATCGATGCGACCGCCGCCGGAGGCGCAGCTCTCGATCTCCACCGCCGGGAAGGCCTCCCGCAGCGCGTCGATGAGCGCGTATGAGCCACGTGTCTGAGCAGCGTCGGGCATGGGCAACACGCGGTTGTGGTCCCATTTGATGTAGTCGATCTCGTGATCGCGCAGGATCTTGGCCATGCGGTCAAAGATGAATTCGCGCACCTCTGGCAGCGCCATGTTGAGCGCTTTTTGCTGGCGTCCGAGGATCTGATCCTCAGCGCCCAGGGCCCAATGCGGGTTCTTCCGGTAGACGTCCGATTCCGGGTTGATCATCTCAGGCTCGAACCAGATGCCGAAGCTCATCCCCTCGCCATGGACATGGTCGATGAGGGGGCCGAGGCCGTCTGGATATTTGCGCGGATCGACTTCCCAGTCGGAGAGCGATGTCGTGTCGTCGTCACGCTGACCAAACCAGCCGTCATCAAGCACGAAACGCTCCGCGCCAAGCGAAGCCGCGCGGCTGGCGATGTCTTTGAGGACCGGCAGATTGTGATCGAAATAGACCGCTTCCCAGCAGTTGTAATGCACCGGGCGCGGGCGATCGGGGTTCGGGAACTGGACGATGCGGTCGCGCAGGTGGCGCTGGAACGCGGTGGCGCAGCCGTTGATGCCGACGCCGGAGTAGCTGGCGTAAAGCGGGGAGGAGCGGAACTCGGTCGCGGCCTCCGTCTCCATCCGTGCCGCGTGGCCGAATTGGATCTGGCGGCGCCCGTCGGGAAGCTCCTCCGCGATCATCTTGTGACCACCGGACCAGCCGTAGTGGAAGGCGTAGGCTTCGCCTTGGGTGTTCGTTGCACCGGTGCAGGGCACGATAAGGCCCGGGAAGTGCTCATGCCCCGTGCGCCCGGTGCGGTTCTCGCGGAAGCGCATGCCGGCAGACCAAGCTGTGGTGGCGGTTTTGAATTCTCCGCACCAACGGCCGGTGAAGTCGATCATCTCGTCCGAGTTCTGCGACCCCGGGAAGACCGGCGCGGCAAGCCAATGAAGGTGCACAGGCCGCGAGGCCGTCAGCCGCGCTTGGGCGGTGATGATGTGCGTTTCGGCATCGATGGCAAAGCTCGCCACATAGCCGATCTTCAGGGCGGCATCAGCGTAGTGAAGCTCAAGCTCACCGTCGGCCTCCTCTGCCTTCTCGAAGCAGAACTTCGGCAAGAGGGGGGAGCTATCCTCGTCCCGCAGGATCAGCCCGGGCTGACCTGGAAAGCTGCGCACCGCCTCAGGGCAGATCGACAGATCAGGGTTTTCATCGAGCATCCCGCCCGTGACGTCGATCGCGTGACCGCGCGCGATGGTGTCGAGATCTTCGCCTGCGGGCAGGGGGGCGCCCCAGTAGACGACCTCTGGCAATCGCTCCCGCCGCGCCGCCAGAACGAGTGTCTGGCGGGTCGAATCCAGTCTCCAAGTCTGCATATTTACTTCACGGCTCCGAGGGTGAGGCCTGCAATGAAGTGCCGTTGCATCAGGAAGAACATGAGCACTGGTGGGACAGCTGCCAGCAGCGAGGCCGCCGAGACGAGGTGCCAGTTGTTCACGAACTGACCGTTGAGCGCGCGCACGCCTGCCGTGATCGGCTTGGCGGTTTCCCCTTGGGTCAACACGTTGGCCCAGAAAAAGTCGTTCCAGACGAATGTGAAGATCAGCACTGCGAGGGCCGCGATGGCGGGCCGCACGAGGGGCAGCACCACGAACCAGAAGATGCGCCATTCCGCGACGCCCTCAACACGCGCGCTTTCGACAAGGTCAAAAGGCAGCGCCTTGATGAAGTTCCTCATGAAGAGCGTACAGAACCCTGTCTGGAACGCTGCATGGAAGAGGTATTGGCCCGCGATCGTGTCATAGAGGCCTGACTGCACGGACATGTCGCGCACCGGCACCATCAGGATCTGGAACGGAATGAAGTTACCAGCCACGAAGAGGAAGAAGAGCGGCAACGCCACGCGGAACTTGTAGATCGCCAGCGCATAGCCTGCGAGGCACGCCAGCGAGACCGAGATCAGAACCGCCGGGATCGTGATCTTGACCGAGTTCCAAAGGTAGTTGGCAGCCTCGGACTGCGTGAAAACAGCCGTATAGTTCTCGATCAGAACAAAATCCGATGGCACGCCAAAGACGTTACCCGCGTTGATATCCGCGCCGGGACGGATCGACGTCAAAAAGATCGCCAGGAGCGGGATCAACCAGATCAGGAGAGCAACCGGCAAAAACGCCTGGTAGCCGATGCCCTTGGGCGATGATGCTGCGATAGGACGTGGGAACATCAGGAAGACCTCTCGGGAAGGGCGTCACGCACGGCCTTCTTCAGGCTCTTGCGGATCAAGTCGTAGGAGACGTTGACGCGGTGTTCGGCATAGCTGCGGTCGGTGCTGTCAAAAGGAAGGCGGACCCAGCTTTTGTGGAAGTACGGGGCGCGGACGGCCTCGCCCGCGTCGATGAGGATGGCGGCCATCTCGGTATCCGCGCATTTCACGGAGACCCCGTCGCCCGGGCTGTTGCCGCCGGCGACGCAGGCAAACATCTTGCCGCCCACCTTCCAGCTGACAAGCTCAGGCGGCAGCGCGAGCTCGGCACCCGGAAGGGCCGCGCAGATCTGATCGAGATCCTCGCGCGTCATCAGCGGGTGCCTTTCTCGTCCTGGTACATGCGCCACAGGAAGTAGGAGATGTAGACCAGCATGATCGCGAAGAGAACGACCGCGACCGCGGAGCCGTAGCCATAGCGCTCGCCATATTCAGAGATCGCGACCTCGTACATGTAGTAGGCCAGCACGTTGGTGGAGCCGAACGGCCCGCCCTGGGTCATGATGGCGATCATGTCGAAGGAGCGGAGCGCGCCGATGACGGTCACAACGACCGCGATGAAGGTTGCCGGACGCAGCTGTGGCAGCACGACATACCAGAGCATCTTCCACCCCTTGGCGCCGTCGAGACGAGCGGCCTCGATCTGGTCTTGGGACACGTTGTTGAGACCCGTGAGGTAGAGGATCATGCAGTATGCGATCTGCGGCCAAAGGCCTGCGGCGATGATGCCGTAGGTGGCCCACTCGGCGCTCGAGAGGATGTCAGGCGGAGGCGAAGAGCACCGGAAGGTGACGTTGCCCACAAAGTTCACCGTCTCTTCGCAGAACATGGCCTTCCAGATGGTGCCTACGACGCCGAAGTCGGGGTTGTAGAACCAGCCGAAGATCAGGCCCACAACGACCTGCGAGATCACGAACGGGAAGAAGAAGAGCGATTTGTAGATCCGCATGCCCGGCACTTCCTGGTTCAGGAAGAGCGCGATCAGCAGGCCAAGGGGCACTGCGAGCATGTATAGGATGAGCCAAGCCACGTTGTTGCGCAGCGAGGTCCAGAAATTCGGGTCGTCCCACAGCTTCGAGTAGTTCTCGAGGCCGATGTAGACGGCGGTGGAGTTGCCGTCAGCGTCATAGAGCCCGTTCCATTCGAAAAGGCTCAGGTAGAGGCTCTCGAAGATCGGGATGACGACGTAGATGGCAAAGAAGGCGAGGGCCGGAGCCAGAAAGATCCACGGCGCGATCGACAGCTTGTTGCGCTTGAGCCAGCCCGCTTGCGGCGGTGTGGCGATGGAGGGGGCATCAATGACGGCCATTGCTTTCCTCGTCGAGCTGAAGAGCTGAGGGACGCGGCCGACCTCGGGGGGGCGCTCCCTACAGATGTTCTTGGTGCCAACCTGGCCGAGGGGCGTCTTGCTCAAGCGAAGTGCTGTGTTGCGGTGCGCCCTCCCGGGGGGGAGGTCGGGCGCGTCCCGGCGGTGGCCGCCGGGACAGTTTTCGTCAGCAGAAGTCCTGCTTAGTAGACTTCGGCCTGAACACCATCGAGGCGCTCAAGAACTTCCATCTTCTTGGACGTGTCGAGCATGAACTCCTGGAAGCCCTTCATGCCCTCGGATGCCATCGCAGCCGGTGCGTCGCGGTCGTAGAACTGCGCGAGGCCAGCGGCGGTGGAAACGGTGGCAAAGCCTTCCTGGATGAACTTGTCATCGGACACGGTCGCCTCAGAGTTCGGCGGCAGCTGACCGATGGTGTCGTTCCATGCGGACTGAACGTCTGCACGTGCCACGAATGCCAGGAACTTCTTGGCGTTCTCTACGTTGGTTGCGTTCGTCGGGATGAAGAACGCGTCAGCAGGTGCTTCTTCGGCACGTGCCACGTCAGGGTTGATGGACGGGAACGGCATGTAGTCGATCTGGTCGTTGGACAGACCGGCGTCTTTCATGGCCGAAACCGCGAAGTTCCCCATCACGTACATGCCCGCGTCACCGTTCACGAACGGCGTCAGAGCGTCCTGCCAGGACATGGAGGCGTGGTTGTCGACGAAG
>JBCBFV010000104.1:0-8128 GCA_038527425.1 Pseudomonadota bacterium | reverse complement strand
GAACGAGACATTTCATGACCAAGCTGGCTTCAGACCGCCTTAAGCGGTCGCTTGTTTTCACGCGCCCAAACACATCTCTCATCGACCGCGAAATCCTCTCAGAGGGGGATCACCTGCGCTACGACAACTCAAACTGGGTGCGCTGTTGGTACGACACCGATCACCGCGTTGACGACGACACGGGGGCCGTCAGGGCTCTGCGTGCGATTTCATCGGAGGGCGAACTCTTCTGGCTCGTGCACCATGAGGCCAAGACCTACCCGTTTCACGCCGACACGGAGACCGGTGAGGAGGCCATCGAGATGGCGCGCCTTTACTGGGCACGTCGGCGCATTGCGCGCGGCAGGATGCTTAACCACCCAACGCTGCGCAGAGACATCCTCGCTGGCCGTGTGCGGGGCACCGTTCTCATCGAGGATGCCGCCCGAGCCGGGCTGTGCTCCATGGGAACACGGTCCTTCATGAAGCGCATGGGACTCAAAAACCGGCGAACGGTGCCCGCCCGCATCGTTGCGCTTTTGTCCTACGTGGAGCCGCAAGTCGGGCTGGTGTTGCAGGCCGCATTCGATCGCATCGCCCAAGAAGAAGCGCAGGGCACGACCTATATGGCGCCTGCCGAATAGAGGTGTTGCGCAGCGCCCCCGTGTGATCTGGACGTGCACTTGGCTTTCGGTCACTGTGCACGTGCAGCATCAGCGCTTGGAAGGACCGCAGCCTATGTCAATCGAAGGTAAAACCGCCGTCATCACCGGATCGAACTCGGGGATTGGGCTTGGCATCGCGCGGCGGCTTGCACGCGAGGGGATGAACGTTGTTCTGAACTCCTACACCGACAGCCCAGAAGATCACGGCCTGGCGGAGGAAATCTCGGACGCCACGGGCACGAACGCGCGCTACATTCAGGCCGATCTCTCCAACGGGGAGGCCGCGCGGGCGTTGATTGAGAAGGCAGGCACTTGCGATGTGCTCATCAACAACGCAGGCATCCAGCACGTGTCCCCAATCGATGAATTCCCCGTCGCGAAGTGGGACGCGATCATTGCGATCATGCTGTCGTCGGCCTTTCACACCACGGCCTCCGCGCTGCCCATGATGCGCGCGGCAGGATGGGGCAGGGTGATCAACCTGGCCTCGGCCCATGGCCTCACCGCCTCGCCCTACAAAAGCGCCTATGTGGCCGCCAAGCACGGCGTCGTGGGCATGACGAAGGTCGTAGCCCTCGAGACCGCGCAGGAACCGATCACGGCCAACGCCATCTGTCCGGGCTACGTCAAAACCCCGCTCGTAGAGGCACAGATCCCCGACACGGCCAAGAAGTACAACATGACCGAGGAGGAGGTGATCCAGAAGGTGATCCTCGAACGCCAGCCCTCCAAGGAATTTGCCACCACCGACCAGCTGGGCGGCGTGGCGGCCTTCCTGTGCTCGGACGATGCGGCGCAGATCACAGGCACCACGATCAGCGTCGATGGCGGCTGGACGGCGCTCTAAGTGGCAAGGAAGCGGATAAACCTCGCGCTTCAAGGCGGGGGGGCGCACGGCTCCTTCACCTGGGGCGTGCTTGACCGCCTGCTAGAGGAACCAGAGCTCGAGATTTCGGGCATCTCTGGCACGTCTGCCGGGGCACTCAACGGAGCGGCATTGAAGGCAGGTCTCGTCATGGGCGGCAATGAGGCCGCGCGCGAAAAGCTTACAGGCCTTTGGGAAGATGTGGGCGCAGTGACGGACCCGCTCGTCACCCAGTGGTTCGAGCCCTTCGTGCCGGGCCTTGTGTCCAAGAGCATCGAATATTCGCTGCCCTACGCCATCGGCGATGCCGCCACCCGGATGATGTCGCCCTATGGCTACGGCCCCTTCTACCAAAACCCGCTGGCCCGCATCGTCGAGGCCTTCGATTTCTCCAAAGTCTGTGCGGCGGAGGGGCCAGAACTCTTCATCGGAGCAACGAACGTTCGCACGGGTAAGATCCGCCTCTTCTCAGGCCGTGAGATCACGACCGAGGCGATCATGGCATCCGCTTGCCTGCCCACGCTTTTCCAGGCGGTGGAAATCTACGATCCGGACACCAAGCGGGACGAGGCCTATTGGGACGGGGGCTATACCGGCAATCCGGCCCTTTATCCGCTCTACGAACCAGAATTCCCGGACGACATCGTCATCGTGAACATCAACCCCCTGGTGCGGGAGGCCGTGCCGCGCACGCCGCAAGAAATCCAGAACCGCATTAACGAGATCAGCTTCAACACGTCGCTCCTGCGGGAGCTGCGCGCGATCGCCTTTGTGAAACGCCTAATCGACGAGGGGCGCATGCCCGCGGGCGCCATGAAGGACGTGAAGGTCCACATGATCGCCGATGATGCGTTGATGAACGAGCTTTCAGTGGCCACCAAGACGGTGCCGTCGCCGGTGGTGCTCCACAAGCTCATGGAAGCGGGGCGGGCGGCCGCCGAAGATTTCTTGCGCGGTGACATCGATAACGTGGGGCGCGAGAGCTCTGTGAACCTGCGCGAGATGTTCGACTAAAGTTCGAGCAGGAGCTTCACCGCCAGCGCCCACATCACGATCCCGATGATGACATCAAGGCGCCGCCACGCGCGCGGCGATTGCATGATCGGGGCCAAAGCACGCGCGCCATAGCCCAACGAGAAAAAGAAGGTGAAAGAGGCAACCGCGCCGCCAATGCCGAATGAGGTTTTAAGCGCAACATTTTCATATTGCGTGGAAATTGCGCCCATAAGGCCTAGCGTGTCGAGATATACATGCGGATTGAGCCAGGTGAAGGCAGCGGCAATGGCAAGGACCTTGCCAAGCGAGGCCTCACCCTGATGCACGCCGATCTCATAATCGCCCTTCCAAGCTGCCCAAAGACGCATGGCGCCGTATGCAAAAAGGAAAGCAGCGCCGCCAAGTAGCATCACGAGGGGCAACCATGGCAGCATCGCCACGATGGCCGAGAACCCAGCCACACCTGCAGCAATCAGAACCGCGTCCGAGATGGCGCAGAAGAGCACCAGCGGCAGCACATGTTGCCGCAACAGACCCTGACGCAGAATGAATGCGTTTTGCGCCCCAATTGCGAGGATCAGGGCAAAGCCGGTGACAAACCCGGTGGCGGCTGCTGAGATCACTCTGGCGCGTCCACGGTTTCCACGCCGCCCTTGCCGTTCGGATAGACGAGGCCCGCCGAAATCACGAGCTTGGCGGCGTCTTCCACACTCATATCGAGCTCGACAATGTCGTCCTTGGGGAAGAACAGCAGGAAACCCGAGGTGGGGTTCGGTGTAGTCGGCACAAAGATTGAGATAAGCGGGCTATCCGCCTGATTATTCTTGGCAATCTCGCCCTTCGCATCAGTGGAGATAAAGCCAATCGCCCAGATACCGCGGCGCGGATATTCGATGAGACAGGCCTTATCAAAGCTCGTATCGCTCTGGCTGAAGACAGTCTCGGCAATCTGCTTCACACCGCTGTAGATCGAGCGGACGACAGGGATGCTCTCCACGAGGCCTTCAGCCCAGCGGAGAAGGGAGCGTCCGATAAAGCCCTTCGCGATCCAACCCACGAGAACCGTGAAGATCAGGAAGATGATGACGCCAATGCCCCGGATCGACCTCGGCGTGAAGGATGGATCAATAGGGCCTTCAATGCCCAAAAGCTCCCGCACCCACGGGCCCAACAGACGCCTGAGAAGCACGTCAGGCGTGTAGCCATCCGGAATAAGTGGAAGCACGAATCCGTCGATCCAGCCCACCACGGCCCAGATCAGCCAGATCGTCAGGCCAATAGGCGCAATAACGACGAGGCCCGTCAGGAAATTCGACCGCAGACCAGCAAAGAAGCTGGAGCGCCGTTTGGGCTTTAGTTCGTCAAAGGGAGTGGCCATATCGCGAAGGTCTCGAAGTCGTCGGTGTTATCTAGAGCCTAGGTTCACGCTTCACAACACGCGGCGCTGCAGCGCGACCAATTCTCCCACAATTCGGGCCGCGAGCCGCGCATTATTGAGCACAAGTGCAATATTTGCGGTCAGCGAGGCGCCTTCGGTGAGCTCAAAGATGCGGGCAAGAAGAAAGGGCGTCACGGCTTTGCCCGCGATGCCCTGAGCTTTTGCTTCGCTCAAGGCGTGCTCGATGATGGGGGCGAGCGTCTCGCGGGAGATCTCAGCCTCCGCCGGGATCGGGTTGGCGACGAGCTGTCCCCCCGGCAGGTCCATAGCCCCGCGCATGGCGTGCGCCTGGGCGATCTCGCGCGGCGTGTCGGCACGCAGCGGGGCAGGGAGGCCGCTCTCCTGAGACCAGAATGCCGGGAACTGGTCCTGCCCGAAGGCGATGACCGGCACGCCGTTTGTCTCCAACACTTCGAGGGTCTTCGGGATATCGAGGATCGCTTTGGCACCGGCAGCCACAACGGTGACGGCAGTGGCCGCAAGTTCGGTCAGGTCGGCGGAAATATCGAAATCCTCTTCGGCGCCTCGGTGGACACCGCCGATACCGCCGGTCGCGAACACCTCAATGCCGCCCAGGCGCGCGCCGATCATCGTGGCCGCAACCGTCGTTGCTCCCGTCAGACCATTAGCCATCGCAAAGGCCATATCCGCGCGGGAAAGCTTCAGCGCATCAGGTTGCTGCGCCAAAGCCTCAAGTTCCTCTGCTTCGAGGCCGATATGCAAACGACCCTTGAGCACCGCGATGGTGGCGGGCACAGCACCTTCCTCGCGCACCGTGGCCTCGACCTGTCGCGCGGTCTCCGCGTTTTGCGGATAAGGCATGCCGTGGGTGATGATCGTGCTCTCAAGTGCCACAAGCGGCGCGCCTGCGGCTTTGGCCTCGGCCACAGCGGAAGAAAATCGGATGTCGGGGGTCAAAACGGCGTTTCTCCTGAAACGTAGATGGCAGCGGCTTCGAGCGCGCGAGAGACGGCCTCGGCCGCTGTAGCGCCTCGGATTTCGGCGGCGATGTGACCGGCCATGAAAGTGTCACCGGCACCGGTGACGCGGCTCACGAGCACCTCAGGTGGGCGTTCAACGATAACCTCATCGGCGGTCGCCATAGCAGCCTCGCGGCCACCGTCGGTGACCAGCACGCGTTTCGCGCCGCGCTCGACAAGCGTCGTTGCGGCCTCGGCGGCACTGGCGAAGTCGGCTTTGGCGAGCAGACCAGCCTCCTCCTTGTTCACGTAAAGCGTTGCGCGCCCATGGCGCAGGAACGGCACCAGTCGCTCGGCCTTGCCAGGTGAGGCGGGCGCCACGCGCAGATCCGCCTCGGCGAAGAGTGGTGACGTAGCGCATTCCGTAAGCAGCGGCAGCGTCAGGTTGCCGTCGAGTGCAATCGTGCCAGGGTAGGGGGTCTCTTCCGAACCGAGGCTGCCGTCCTCAAGCGCTGCGAGGATCTTGGAGCCCGCCGCTTCAAGCGAATGCGCGTCTGCGATGGCCGAGATCAGGCCATTGGCGCCTTCGATGGCCATGTAGCGATCCGTGGGCAGGTCCGCAGAGCGGTAGGAATATTCGATGATGAGGCCGAGCTTCTCAAGCTCCCCCAAGAGCTCTTCTCCCTCGGCGTCGCGCCCCACGACCGACAGAACGGCCGTTGACAGACCAAAGCCCTGCAGCGTCATTGCGATGTTCAGCGCCACGCCGCCGGGCAGGCGGGTGATGCGGCCAGGCACATCCGATCCCACCCGCATCGAAGACGCAGATCGCCCGATGATGTCCCACAGAACGGCGCCGATGCAGAGAATATCTGGTTTCATGCCCATCTCATGGCCTCAGGCCGGGTTAGCGGCAAGGGGAGAAGCATATCAGACACCCAATTTATCGAGAGTTGAGCAAAGCGCTTGCCCTTTTCGCGCAGTTCTTATAACCGGCGCTCACTTCACAAACGGGGCTGGGCCCTGCGGGGAGACATCCCGCAACGGTCCGCCGGTTGGGCATCTGCCCGAAACCCCGTTGAGGATAGAAACCGGAAAGGAAAACGGCATGGCTCTTCCTGAGTTCACCATGCGCCAGCTGCTCGAAGCAGGCGTTCACTTTGGCCACCAGACGCAGCGCTGGAACCCCCGTATGGGCGAGTTCATCTACGGCGACCGTAATGGCATTCACATCATGGATCTGACGCAGACCGTCCCAATGCTGGACGCCGCTCTGAACGTCATCCGCGAGACCGTCGCCAAGGGCGGCCGCGTTCTCTTCGTTGGCACCAAGCGCCAGGCACAGACGCCGATCGCTGAAGCCGCAGAGAAATGCGCACAGTACTACATGAACCACCGCTGGCTCGGCGGCACGCTGACGAACTGGAAGACCGTCTCCCAGTCCATCAACCGCCTGCGCGCCATCGACGAGAAGATGGAAGCTGGCGCCGACGGCCTCACCAAGAAAGAGCGCCTCGGCATGGAGCGTGACCAGGCGAAGCTTCAGGCATCGCTCGGCGGCATCCGCGAAATGGGCGGCGTGCCTGATCTTCTCTTCGTCATCGACGTGAACAAAGAAGACCTGGCCATCGCAGAAGCCAAGAAGCTCGGCATCCCGGTGGTTGCAGTCGTCGATACGAACTGCTCCCCCGATGGTGTGGACTACATCATTCCCGGCAACGACGACGCAGCCCGCGCGATCGCGCTTTACTGCGACCTCGCCGCACGCGCCGCCCTCGACGGCATGACCGCTCAGATGGGTGCCGCAGGCATCGATCTCGGCGAGATGGAAGAGGCCCCGGCCGAAGAGGCTGTGGAAGCGCCCGCCAAGGAAGCAGCTGCTGAGGCACCTGCAGAGGGCTAAAGCGCTCTCGCGACATGACGCTAACCGCCGTGGAAGGGTTCTGCGGCGGTCACCAAATCCGATGAAAGAGGATCAGGCAGATGGCAATCACCGCTGCACTCGTAAAAGAACTGCGTGAGAAATCCGGCGCAGGCATGATGGACGCCAAGAAGGCGCTCACCGAAACCGACGGCGACATGGAAGCAGCCATGGACTGGCTGCGCACGAAGGGCCTTGCAAAGGCTGCCAAGAAATCCGGCCGTACCGCCGCAGAAGGCCTCGTGGCCGTTGCTGTTGACGGTGGCACGGGCGTGGCTGTCGAGGTGAACTCCGAGACGGACTTCGTCGCCAAGAACGCTGACTTCCAAGGCATGGTTGGCAAGATCGCCAACGCAGGCCTCGGCGTGGCTGACACCGAAGCGCTCGCCGGCGCAGACGTTGACGGCAAGCCCGTCTCCGAGCTGATCACCGACGCTGTTGCAACCATCGGCGAGAACATGGGCCTGCGCCGCATGGCACGCATCGAAGGCGACAAGGTCGTCTCCTACGTGCACAACGCAGCCACCGACGGCATGGGCAAGATCGGCGTTCTCGTGGCGCTGACCGGCGACAACGAAGCCTTTGGCAAGCAGGTCGCGATGCACATCGCTGCTGTGAACCCTGCCGCACTTGACGAATCCTCCCTCGACCCAACCGTGGTTGAGAAGGAAAAGCAGGTGCAGATGGATATCGCACGCGAGTCCGGCAAGCCTGAGGCGGTCATCGAGAAGATGATCGTCGGCCGCATGAAAAAGTGGCTGGCTGAATCCACGCTCATGGGTCAGGCCTTCGTGGTGAACCCAGACCTCACCGTTGACGCGGCCGCCAAGGAAGCGGGTGTCGAGATCACCGGTTTCGTGCGCCTCGAAGTGGGCGAGGGCATCGAGAAGGTCCAGGAGGACTTCGCAGCCGAGGTCGCCAAGACCGCACAGGGCGGCTAAGCCACCTTCAATCTACGAAAAAGCCCCTCCGCGTGAGGGGCTTTTTTTGTGCCTAAGGCCCAAAGGAAAAGCGGCGCCACCGGGACAGGTGACACCGCTTGATACGCACCCCCAATCGGGGAAGAGACGGGGACGTAGCTCCGAGGTCGGGAATACCCCGGGTTTCGCGAATTTGTGTCTGGGAGCGCTTTCCCCGTAATCGCGCGGCGCCACTCCCTCGTTCCTGGCCAAAGCCTCCACTCACGGAACGTTTTAACTATGCCCGGTTTACCTTGGGTAAAGGAAGTGAGGGAATCCTTACCTCACTCGATTCCAGAGAGGCGTGACCGCCTTGCAACGAAGGGAGTGGCGCCGCGCGATTACGGGGAAAGCGCTCCCAGACACAAATTCGCGAAACCCGGGG
>JBCBFV010000103.1:0-8151 GCA_038527425.1 Pseudomonadota bacterium | reverse complement strand
AACTCGATGTCTTCTGCCGTCATCGGGCGACCATCAGAGAATGTCACCTCTGGGCGCAGGTTGAAGATCACCCAGCTGAGGTCTTCGGGGTATTCCATCGTCTCGCAAAGGAGGCAGTAAACGCTCGTGGGATCGTCCGCGAAGGAGGTCAGCACGTCCTCATCCCCGATGGACGAGAGCGCCGCGTTGTTGCCCAGAAGCGTGTAAGGGTTGAAGCTGTCGAAGGTGCCCTGCGCCCAGATGGAGATCTCTCCCCCCTTGGGCGCCTCAGGGTTCACGTAGTTCAGATGCGGGAAATCGGCGTCCGGGTAGCCCAGCTCACCAAAGAAGTTGTAGCCATGGGTGACGGTGACGTTCTCATGCCCATCGGCCCGAACAAGCCCCGCTGCCCCAATCATGGCGAGGCCTACAGCTCCTCCCAGCGCCCATTTCCAAGCAGTTTGACTGCGCAACTCTGATGAAGCGATAGCTTTTGAGACGGGGCGACGCGGGCGCTGATCCATGGACATCCTCTTTCATGTCGAAGCTCTTACCCGACACAAAATAACGTAATTTCGCGGATGTCGATTGTTAATGGACGAAACGGCGAACTGGCAGACTTGTGACCTGCCAGTGAGCGCTCTTATCCACCGATGCCCTGGAGGTAGGCAATGAGGTTCGCTTTGTCGGCGGGCTTGGCCAGGCCGTTGAAGCTCATGGACGTGCCCGGCGCGTAGCCTTTGGGGTTTTCCAGGAAGGCATAGAGGTTCTCGGCGGTCCACGTCTCAGCCACGGCAGAAAGCGCGCCGGAGTAACCGAAGCCATCCACGCTGCCCACGGCACGGTCAACGAGACCATAGAGGTGCGGGCCGGTGCCGTTGGCGCCAGCTTCCAGCTGGTGACAGGCGCGGCACTTATTGAAGACACGCTCGCCCTGACCTGCGTCACCGGAAGCAAGGATGGCCGCGATGTCGACGGTCTCTTCTTCCCCACCGTGGTCTTCCGACTCGGGCACTTCGATGGAATAGGCTTGGTGATGGTCATCGCCGTGACCGTGGCCACCCATGTGGTAAATCTCTTCAGCGGCCCAGCTACCAAGCAGGAAAACAAGGAGAGATCCGCACAGCGCGGCAGTGACTTTGGTCGCGATCATAGTATCGGGCATGTGGCATTCCACTGTATGCAGTTGTTGGCGCCGGTCTATAGCCTTTGCCTTTAAGGCGGCAAGGTGTAGGAGCCGCGACAGAACGCCCTGCCCTGTGACATGTGGCCCCGCGAAGGACGAAAAATGAGCGACGAAAAGAAGATTGCCTTCCAAGGAGAGCTTGGTGCCTACGGCCATCAGGCCTGCCTGACGGTGCGCCCGACTCACACGCCCCTTCCATGCGGCACCTTTGAGGCGGTGATCGACGCTGTGCAATCCGGCGCAGCCGAACTTGCCGTGGTACCAGTGGAGAATTCAACCTACGGGCGCGTGGCCGATATTCACCGTCTGCTTCCGGCAAGCGGGCTTCACATCATCGGCGAGACCTTCGTGAAGGTGGAAATCGCGCTGCTTGGTGTGCCGGGCGCCAAGATTGAGGACATAAAAGAGGCTCACGGCCACCTTGTCATCCTGCCCCAATGCTCCGAGTTTCTGGATGCCAACGGCATCACGCCGCGTATCTCGTCCGACAATGCGCGCGCGGCCCGCGATGTGGCAGCGCAGGGTGACCCCGGCAAAGCCGCGCTCGCCTCGACGCTCGCAGGCGAAATCTACGGGCTCACACCGCTGGCCCAGCGCATCGAGAATGAGAAAAACAACACGACGCGGTTCCTGCTGATGGCGCCCTATGCGGACATGACGCGCCGCTCGGACCGGATGATCACGACCTTTGTGTTCCAAGTCCGAAACATCCCGGCCGCACTCTATAAGGCCATGGGCGGTTTCGCGACGAACGGCATCAACATGACCAAGCTCGAAAGCTACATGGTGGGTGGGCAATTCACGGCCACGCAGTTCTACGCGGATGTCGAAGGGCACCCGCGCGACGAGGGTCTGAAGCTCGCCTTCGAGGAGCTCGATTTCTACACGCAGTATCTGAAAGTCTTGGGCACTTACCCGGCGGACGACCGGCGCGACCAATAAGCGCCTAGCCGAGCGTCATCCGTGGTTGCGCGCCATTGTGGCTGACCTCGAGGCCTTTGGCGAAGTCAGTGACGGCTTTTGAGAAGCGGTCCGTGAGCGTGCCCTTGGCCAGCTTCAGCGACTGTACAAGCAGACGGGCCGACAGGTTGGTTGGCTTCAGTTCCAGCCCCACGATCATGCGGGTCTTCGACGGCGACAAGGCCACAAGCCGAACTTCGAACGTGCCATCGAGGCCGCCACTCTTCGAGCCCACGGTCAACGTCTCAGGCGCGGCCAAGGTATCGACCTTCGCCTTCACCTTTCGCTCCTTCCCCCGGAAGGTGAAGAGAGCTTCCCACTTGGAGCCTTCCCCCGGACCAGCGGGCGGATCAATGCGGCTGATCTCGGCGCCCCGGCGCATTGCACGACGCTCAAATTCGCCAAAATCGGAGATGTGCGCGAACACATCCGCAATTGGGACGGCGATATCTTCCCGCGTCGATAGCTTCATGGCTGCCCTCGTTGTGTCACTTGCTGGCTGCTGTACCTGTCTCGCAGCAATTAGTTAACAACTACGATCAATCCAGTTGATCCGCTACCCAACGCGATAGCAGAAAATGCGCAATTGCCCCTTTGCGCGCGGCGGCGATTTCTGGGTGACGACCGGCCATGGCCTCCATGATCTCTTCGCGGGTGGCCCAACGGGCGTCCTCAAGCTCTTCAGGATCCACGATAATCTCTTCGCTCAGCGCTTCGCCGATACAGCCGAACATCAGCGAGGCCGGGAAGGGCCAAGGCTGGGATGAGAGGTATCCGACCTCTCCCACCTTCACATGGGTTTCTTCAAATACCTCGCGGCGCACGGCGGCCTCGAGCGTCTCGCCCGGTTCCACAAAGCCCGCGAGCAGCGAATACATCCCGTCCGGCCAGCCAGGAGAACGCCCCAAGAGCACGGAGTTTCCGCGCAAGACCAGCATGATGACCACGGGGTCCGTGCGCGGGAAATGGTGGCGGCCGCAAGAGGGGCAATTCCGTTGCCAACCGCGCATGGCGACATCGGATTTCGCCCCGCAGTTCGAACAGAAGCTGTGGGTGCGGTGCCATTCGAAGATCGCGCGCGCTGTGGCGGCAAGCTCTGCATCGCGGGGGCTTAGGCGCGTCATCATCCCGCGCAGCTCTGCAAAGGCCGAACCCGGAAGTTCCGGGTGCACTTGAAGCGTCGGGTCCAAAAAGCCCGTCAACGCAGCAGGATCGAGGCCATCCGGATCCCAAGCACTAAGATCGAATGCTTCGAGGATCGTGCCGTCGTCTTCGCGCCCGAGCAGCATCGGCTCAGGGCAAAGCGCAGCAATCGCATGATCGCGCGGAATCCGCGTGAGCGCGCCTTCCTCGGTCACCGCGGGTTTGCCGCGCCAAAGAACGATGCACTGGCCAGCGGGAAGCTCCGCCTCCCCCCTCAGCTCGGCGGCCCGATCGAGCCCCGAGCCACCGAATGTCACTGCTTCTGCGTTTTTCATGCCCCCGGGTGACATGCCCACGGGCGGTGGGCAAGCACCTTGCGCCCGTGAGCAACAGCAATTATCTACCGCCTCGAGAGGTTGGTGCGGGCGTGCGCCTCGCCAACCCGGTCAGGTCCGGAAGGAAGCAGCCGTAACGAGCCCCGTACGGGTCGTATTCAATCTCTCACCCACTCCCTCAGCAGCGATAGACTAAGCGCGCCTAGGCGATGCCATGCGCAACCACCTGCCCTGGATACCTTTCGGCCCAATCCTCAAGGAACGCGAGCACGTCTTCGCGACCCGCATGCCGGATCGCCGGACGCGGCAGGGCCACCCCCTCGCGCAGCGCGAGTTCGAGGCAGGCGATGTAGTCTTGATTAGCCACCTCCGGCGCGTTCTCGGAGCCATGGATGATCGTCGACAGAAGCGTGCCGCCATAGCCGTTGATGTGCGACAGGTCGGGCTTGAGCTTGAGAAAGAAGGCCATGTTCTCCGGTAGGCCCCACCAGCCAGCGGCCTGAACCGGGGTCATCCCCATGCGGTTTGGACGGTCCCATTCGAGGCCTGAGGCGATGAATTTATCCAATCTGGGAAGGGCTTCGGTGATCCCGGCAAGCTCTGAGGCGAGATCGCGCGCCTCTTCGGGGAGGCGCGCAGGGTCCACCGGTCCGTCGCCCGCGAGAAGTTGCGTCAGCGCCTCAGGCACCTCGGTCGGCGCGCCCAACCGGGCGAGTGCCTCTGCCCCCTCCTCATTGCCGTAAAGGAGCGCCAGCGCATAGGCGCCGAGGCCGTTGCGCGTCACATCGAGCCGTGCACCACGCGCCGCCAGAAGCTCAAACATCTGCGGACCGCAAAGCCGCTGTGCGGCGTGGTGCATGACGCTGAGCCCCACGGCCGCCGGGCCGCTTGGGTGGTGGGAAACGCCTTCATTGGGGTCCCAGCCCACATCGAGCATCATCTCCACCGCGCGCAGGTCATCGAAATCCATCGCACGGAAGGGCGCGTTCGTGCCCTCAGGCCGCGCGCCGTGTTCAAGAAGCAGCGTGAGCGCCTTCAGGTCCCGCTGCTCGGTGGCGTGGTAGAGCGATTCGTTGTCATTGGGATCTGCGCCGGCCTCCAGGAGGAGCTGCGTCAGCCCCATGTGGCAGCTGTGCCCCGAGGCACCGTAAAGCGCGGAAAGCAGATGCTCCTCCCCCGGTTCAGCGGGGAAACCATCGTTGGGGTCTGCGTCAGCTGCGAGCAGAAGGCGCGCCACCTGCACTGCGTCTTCGGCCTTCGAAGGTGCCATTCGGTGATATTGCGAAAAGCAGACGTGCAAGATCGGACGCCGGATGCCTTGGGGCGTCGTTGCGAGGCCGGGATCTTCGGTCAGTATCGCCTCCACCGCGCTCACGTCATAGAGCGCGCAAGCGAGGCCAAAGTGACCCTTTGCGAGATCGCGATAGCGTTCCAAAAGACGCTCCACCCAGATCTGCGAGCCGAAATAGAGCGACCGGCCAAGCCTTTCGCGCGCCTCGGCGAGGTCGAGGCCGTCAGCCTCTACAGCGATTTTGAGCTTGGGCCAGCTTTGAAAACCACGCTCCCGCGCGACGGCGTGCAGAAAGTCAGCGAGCTTAAGGTCGCGCTTGTCGCCCAGCCATTGCCGCATGTGCAATTCGGCCTGATGGTCGCCCGCTTTGTGAGCTTTTTGGAGCAGTTTAGCCTCGCGCTTGAGACCGTCGAGGGTGAAGCCTTCAGTCATTGGATATCCTCCGCATGTGGCCCCGAGATCCGTTCACGAAGGGGCGCGGGTTCATCCGCTGAGTCAGTCTTCAAGGGGCCGCGCGAGCTTTCCACGGATCGGAGGCCTGCCCTGTGGCCACCCGAAAATTCTAGCCGATCGCTGGACGCTCCACAACGGCGCGATTAGGGTAGTGCGGCTGCCAGAGGGACATCCATGACCGAACAAGCCTATCAGGTTCTCGCGCGTAAATACCGCCCCGAAACCTTCGCCGATCTGGTGGGGCAAGACGCGATGGTGCGCACGCTGAAAAACGCGTTCGAGGCTGATCGCATCGCCCAGGCGTTCATCATGACGGGCATCCGGGGCACGGGTAAGACGACCACTGCGCGTATCATCGCCAAGGGCATGAACTGCATCGGGCCCGACGGCAACGGCGGCCCCACAACCGAGCCTTGCGGCGAATGCGAACATTGCACGGCCATCATGGAAGGCCGCCACGTGGACGTGTTGGAGATGGACGCGGCCTCAAACACCGGCGTCGCAAACATTCGCGAAATCATCGACAGCGTGCACTACCGCGCGGCCTCGGCCCGCTACAAAGTCTACATCATCGACGAAGTTCACATGCTCTCCACCGGCGCGTTCAACGCGCTCTTGAAGACGCTTGAGGAACCGCCCGCCCATGTGAAATTCATCTTCGCCACGACCGAGATCCGCAAGGTGCCTGTCACGGTGCTGAGCCGCTGTCAGCGGTTCGACCTGCGCCGGATCGAGCCTGAGGTGATGATCGAGCTTCTGCAAAAGATCGCGTCCTCCGAGGGCGCCGCGATTGCCGACGATGCGCTGGCGCTGATCACCCGCGCGGCGGAAGGGTCGGCGCGGGATGCGACCTCGCTCCTCGATCAGGCCATTTCCCACGGCGCGGGTGAGACGACCGCCGACCAAGTGCGCGCGATGTTAGGCCTCGCCGACCGCGGCCGGGTGATGGACCTCTTCGATATGATCATGAAGGGCGACGCCGCGGGCGCGCTGGAGGAACTATCGCGCCAATATGCCGACGGCGCCGACCCGATGGCGGTGCTCCGCGATTTGGCGGAGATCACCCATTGGATCTCAGTGGTGAAGATCACGCCGGACGCTGCCGAAGACCCCACGATTTCGCCCGACGAACGCGGGCGCGGCCAGACTATGGCCGCAGCGCTGCCTATGCGCGCGCTCTCGCGGCAGTGGCAGATGCTTCTGACTGCGCTCGATGAGGTCGCCAAGAGCCCGAACGCGATGATGGCCGCTGAAATGGCGGTGATCCGGCTGACCCATGTGGCAGACCTGCCGTCGCCCGATGATCTTGTGCGAAAACTAAAAGACACGACCCCGCCGCCGATGCCTCAGGGCGGCAGTGCTGCGCCGGCCCCTGCCCCGGCGGGCGGACCCTCTGCGAGCGGTGTCGTGCAGCAATCAGGCGCCGTGGCCGTTCCCGCCGCCGCCCCCCAGCCGGGGCTCGAGCGCTATGCGCGTTTTGAAGACGTGGTGGAGCTGATCCGCACCCATCGCGACGTGAAGCTCTTGGTCGAGGTCGAAACAGGCGTGCGCCTGATCTCCTACACCCCGGGCCGCATCACATTTGCGCCGACACCCAGCGCGCCGGGCAACCTCGCCCAGCGTCTTGGCGAACGCCTGCAGGCCTGGACGGGCAACCGCTGGGCGATCATCGTCGAGGCGGAGGGCGGTGAGCCCACCATCGCAGAGGTTCGCGATGCCGAGGCTATGAAGCTCCGCGAAGAAGCCCAAGCGCACCCTATGGTCAAAGCCGTCTTCGAGGCCTTCCCGGACGCGCGCATCATCGACATCCGCACGCCCAAGGAAATCGCTGCCGAGGCAGAGCTGGACGCCCTGCCCGAGGTGGACGAGGAATGGGACCCGTTCGACGAAGACTAGGCCAGGTTCTGCGCTTTCAGCTCCTCATCCGAGAGCGCCTCGAGCTTGGGCATGAGGCTCAAAAGCTCCCGCGTGTAGGGGTCCTTCGGCGCCTCGAAGAGCTCTGAGGTCTCAGCCACTTCTACCAGCTTGCCGTGGCGCATAACACCCACACGGTCGCACATCTGACGCACCACCGGCAGGTCGTGCGAGATGAAGAGCATGGTGAGGCCGAGATGCTCTTGCAAATCTTTCAGGATGTTGAGGATCTGCGCCTGGATCGACACATCAAGCGCGCTTGTGGGCTCATCACAGATCAGGAAGCGCGGCTGGGTTGCCAGCGCCCGCGCGATCGAGATGCGCTGCCGTTGACCGCCGGAGAACTCATGCGGGTATTTGTTATGCGCATCGCTGGCGAGGCCCACGCGGTCCAGAAGCTCCCGCACGCGGGGCTTCACCTCTCCGCTCGGAAGCAGGCGGTGGTGGAGCAATGGCTCGGCCACAATATCCCCCACCTTCATGCGCGGATTGAGCGAGGAATAGGGGTCCTGAAAGATCATCTGGATCTGACGGCGGTAGGCCGAGACCCCTTCGTTATCGAGCTTGGTGATGTCTTGGCCGTCAAAGGAGGCTGACCCGCCGTCGACGTCGTAAAGCGTGGCGATCATGCGCGCGACGGTGGATTTGCCGGACCCGGATTCGCCAACAAGGCCGAAGACCTCCCCGTCTTTAATGTCAAAGCTGACGTTATCGACGGCGGTGAAATACTCCCGCCGCGAGGGGATGAGCGAGCCTTTGGAGAGGAACTTCTTCGTCAGTCCCTCGACCTTCATAAGCGTGCCGCTTTCAGAGGCTTTCGTCGCGGTCCAGTTGCGCGCGAGGTCCTCGATTTTGAACGTCGTCTCGCGGCCGCCATAGCTGACCTGCGG